>JAIWOH010000159.1 GCA_020216985.1 Nitrospira sp. | reverse complement strand
TTGGCCTGTTTCCGCACAACGAACGTCCGCCATACTCTCGGAGGGTTGGCGGTCAACGCATAGTCTGAAATGGAGGTGGCGATGGCGATCGCCCCGATCTCGAGACCGCCCAGGCAATCGAACTCGACGGGCTTCAAGATGTCAAAACTCATCTGAGCCACCAATCGCCGAGCATGGGGATGGGCCATAAGAGAACGGCAATCGATGTAAAAGGGACTCGTCAGTCCCGATGCGAGTCTGAACCCGTTGTCGGGGTCCCATTTGAACGAGTGGGTGTCGTGGAAGGCGCGGACCAATTGGTCACGAATTGTTGTCATGGATTGTGCCTCATATGAGCCGACGAGCGGCGCCATTGTACAACGAACGGGGTCAAGAAGGCGGGAAAATGCTCTCATGCGTTCTGTTGTTGGGAAAGGACGCTGAATCGCCGAATCTGCTCGGCCAACGTCGAAGCCACCAGATCCAAATCAAAGGGCCAGGCGTACCGAATCGTGACGTGGGGATAGAGGGGGCGAAGCTGTGCCAGGATCTCCGGGATCTCGATCTCGGAGTGGGATCCGCCGGGCGTGAACATGGTCGTCGTCACGATGACGTCGGTGGCGCCTCGGTCGATCAAGGCGCGGACCGATTCTTCGAGCGTCGGCGCGCAGAATTCATTAAAGGCGATGCCGAACAACGCACCGTTCAGTTGAGATTGCAGGCGAGCGGCCACCGCTTGAAGTCCGAAGAGATAGGGATCGGTCTCCGCCGTCCTCGGCCAACGCCGGATCGTCGTATCCAGCTCGATTTCTTCCCGCGACGGCGGTTGGTGGGCGGCCCGACGCTGGGCCTCCAACCGTTTCAGTCTCGTCACCAGATCTTGCGGACAGTCTTTGGGAATTCCTCCGTGTCCGACCAACACCACTCCTTGCATACCTGTTCTCATGGTTCCTCCTAACGGCTAGACGTGGTTGCGCAGCATCAGTTCCTTGGGATGGGGGTTGAGATAAATCTGGTCGCGCACGTACCCGACGTCGAAGAGCTGCACGTAGTGCTTGATCAACGTCAGGGGCACGATCAACGGCGTGAGACCGAGCCGATAGTCGCCGATGACGCTCAACAATTCCGATTTCTCTGCGGCGCGGAGTCGATCCTTGAAGTGGCCCGCGATATGGTGAAGGACGTTCACATGTTTACGGACCGTGGCTTTGACGGCGAGGGCCTTCATGAAGAGGGATCCGTATTTCACGGCCAGTTCTTTCGGTCCGTACCGATGAGCCTGGGCGACCAGCCGTCCGAGTTTCTCGTAGTCCTGCGGACTGTGGGCGAGCAGGAGATATTTGTGAATGGTATGGAACCGCACCATCGCCTGCCGCGTGACACCGGCGCGGATCAATTGCCGGAAACGTTGGTAGCAGAACACTCGCTCGATGAAGTTCTCCCTGATAGCGGGATCGCAGAGACGCCCTTCTTCTTCCACGGGAATCAGCGGAAACTTCGTCATAAAGGCCTGGGCAAAGAGCCCAGTGCCGTTTCGGCTGGGCATGCCGTGTTCGTTGAAGATGCGAACCCGCTCGATCCCGCAACTGGGCGAATTCTTCTTAAAGACGTAACCGCACAGATCCAGGCTCGCCAGTTCATCCAGCCGTTTGGCGGTCGCAGCCATCAACGCCCTTGTGTGGTCGATCCCGCTTGTGATGGTGACGAGACGAACCTGCTGGGTCTGGTGCGATCGCCCGACCAGCCGCATCGCTTCGCGGGGAATACCCAAGCCCGCCTCCACCTCCGGGCAAACCGGCACCCACTCGACGTAGGGGCCCAGGACTTCCGTCAGGAAAGGGTCTTTCTTGTGTCCTCCGTCGTAACGAACGGGGTCTCCGAGCAGACACCGGCTGATGCCCAGACGAAGCGGGAGGGCCGTCATGGGACCCTCTCCTGCCTGCCGAGGGCAAGATACTCTTCGCGCGCCAGACGATGATCCACGATCGGCGCGGGATAATCGATTCCGATTCGGCACCGGGCGTCCGCCTGTTCGCCGAGGGGCATCAAATGGGGTTCGTGAATTTTGGCCGTCGGCACCGAGGCCAGTTCCGGCACGTAGCGCCGAATGTAGAGCCCTTCCGGATCGAATTTCTTGCTCTGCAACGCCGGATTGAAAATACGATAGCCTCTCATGGCGTCCGTTCCCGTCGAGGCGCACCATTGCCAATTGCCGTTGTTCGCGGCCACGTCGGCGTCGAGCAGGTGCGCCATGAAATACCGCTCGCCGCTCTGCCAGTCGATGCGCAGGTCTTTGATCAAAAACGAGGCCACGACCATCCGGACTCGGTTATGCATCCAGCCGGTTTGCGTCAATTGCCTCATGCCGGCGTCCACGATCGGATAGCCGGTCTTTCCGTCGCACCAGGCCTGAAACAACCGGTCTCGTTCCGCTCCCGGCTCCCGTGTCGACGGGACGGCGGCGTGACGGAAGGGGCCTGAGACTACGTGGGGAAACTCAACCAGCACCTGCTGAAAGAACTCCCGCCAAATCAGCTCATCCACCCAGATGAGCACGTCGGGACGAGAAACTTTTCCTCCACCCTTGGCCAACGTCTTGAGCGCCGCTTGGATGGCGGCGCGGGGGGAGATCGTACCGAAACGAAAGTGGGGAGAAAGTTGAGAGCTTCCGTCGATTCCGGGAACGTTACGGCTGGTGCCGTAGCGATGCAGAGGACCGTCGCAGAACCGACGCAGCCGTTCCCAAGCCTTGCGTTCGCCCGGTGCAATCCAAGGGGAGAGCGGCGTGTAGCCTAACTCTTCTGCTGATGGCAGCGGGCCGGACGGCGGAACCGCCGCCCGCTTCGAGGCGGTCAGGGAAGTTGGAACAGGAAGCGCCGTGGGTTTGGCGGCCCGCCAGTGGGCCCACCAACGTGCCCGATAGGCGCTGTATCGTTGCAGTGGTTCTCCGGTCGAACCACGGATTTCCTGGGACTCGAACACGACATGATCCTTAAAAGTCCTGACAGATACTCCCATGCGCTCCAGGTGCCGCCGGACCTGCTGATCGCGAACCTGCGCCCGAGGCTCGTAATCGCGATTCCAATAGACGACGTCGGCCTTCCAGTCGCCCGCCGCCCGCGCCACCTCTTCCACCGGGTCGCCGCGCCGCCACTCGAGCGTGAGACCTCGATCAGCCAGCGAGGCGGCCAACTCGCGCAACGACCCCAGCATGAAGTTCACGCAGGCCGCTCCGAACTCGCGTGACCGGAGCAGCGGATCATCGAACACGAAAAGAGGGATCACTTCGTCGCATTCCGCGCAGGCCGCACTCAAGGCCGGCTGATCGGCCAGGCGAAGGTCCCTTCGAAACCAAACGATACCACGCATGTGTCGCCTCAGAGTCGCGACGGGCGAGGGTTGGTCGCTCCGTCAGGAGTTGCGGTGGTGTGTCGGTGCCGGTGGCTCCCGCGCCCCTGCCAACCAGGCCGTCGGCCAAGGAGATCGGATGGAAGAAGGGCGAACGTTCTCGTCGGCACGCTCATTCCTCTGAGAAAATCGCTCCCAATGCCGGCTCCAACGAGGGATAGCGAAACACGTAGCCCCCGGCGAGCGCCTTGGCCGGACGAACACGCTGTCCGGTCGTTAAGAGCGACCCCAGCTCTCCCAGCACCAGATGCAATGCCGCGCGGGGGACGGGGAGCCATGATGGGCGGCCAAGGACCCGTCCGAGAACGGCGCAGAATTGCTTCATAGTTTCCGGTTCCGGTGCAACGGCATTGAGGGGACCGGAGACGTGGGGCGTTTCAATCGCCCAGCGGATCAGCCCGATATGGTCCTGTCGATGAATCCAGGAGACCCACTGGCTTCCCGGCAGGATCGGCCCTCCCATGAAAAGTTTGAACGGGAGCACCATGCGTGGCAACGCACCGCCGTCCCGTTCCAGCACCATGCCGGTTCTGAGCAGCACCACGCGCGTTCCGAATTGCCCGGCGAGTAACGCTTCCGCTTCCCATTGCAGGCAGAGGTCCGCGAGGAAGCCTTTTCCGGAAGGCGAACGTTCATCCAGGATTCGGTCATCGCCGGCTCCGTAGTAACCGATGCCTGACGCATTGATGAGGATCGAGGGACGCGATGATTGACGGGAGATGGCCTGGACCAGCAGGCGCGTCGTGAGAAGTCGGCTGTCGATGATCTGGCGCTTTCTCGCCTCCGTCCAGCGCGATTCGGCGATAGGTGCTCCGGCCAGGTTGATGACGGCATCGGCTCCGTCAAGACACCGTTCCCAGGCTCCCTCCCGCATGCCGTCCCACTCGACCATTGTTGGATTGGCCTGCGCCCCTTGCGGGCTTCCTCTCGTTCTGGCGAGCACGGTCACGCGATGACCGCCTTGAACCAAGGAGGCGCACAAGGCTCGGCCGATGAATCCCGTTCCCCCGGCCACAATAATGTTCATGATGTTCCGTCCGTCAGGCCGATCATGTTGGTGTTTACGAACCGCCCCCTGCACGTCTCCGTCATACTCCTGCGTCGCCGCCGAGCGTTCTCAAGGAATCCTCCCGAGACTTCTGTCTGCCGGCATGTCGTCGTGCTGAAATCAAGCGAGTCGAATGCTCGATGATGAATCTGCGGATCGCCGCCTCAACCGCCACTGCCAGTGCCAGGATCGTTATCGTCACCATCATCTCCTCCTCATGTGTTGAGTAAGACGTAGATGTTGGAACGGCCCAGCATGCCGAGGAGCCGGATCTCTCGGAATCGAGAGACCCGGCTACCTCAGGGGCCGTGCCGTGCGGAGTAGCGGCACGACCCGGGCGACCGGCCCCCGCCTCGCTCACGTTGTCGGTTCAGCTTTATCCCGTTCATGATTGCCGAATCGAAGTCCTTCTATTCTGTTGCCGCGTTGAGACTTCGGGCGCATCGAAAACCGGTGCCATGCGTTTGAAGCGCAAACCCGCCCCGGCCCCGGGCCGCGGCCCGAATGTCGTTTGCGGGGCTGTGCCAGGAGCCTCCCCTGATGGACCGCACCACTCCTTTTTTCTCCGGCCCCTGGGGGTTTCGATCCGGCGCCTGCGCGTAGTAATCCGCGTCGTACCAATCGGCCACCCACTCCCGCGCATTGCCCGCCATATCCTTGACGCCGTAGGGAGAGTCTCCTTCGGGCAACGATCCCACGGCGCGCAGGGTCCTCTGCTCGTCCCACTCCCGGTCGAAGTTCGCCCGCCGGGGAGTCGGCGGGTCATTGCCCCATGGATACAGGCGGCCGTCGGTTCCACGGGCGGCCTTTTCCCACTCGGCTTCCGTGGGCAATCGTTTTTGAGCCCAGGTACAATAGGCTTTGGCATCATACCAGGTTGTCTGCACGACGGGCAGTTGCTCAAGGCCCTTGATGGATTGAAGCGGACCGGTTCCGAAGGGGTCGGGAGGAGGACGGTGGCCGGTCGCCTTGACGAATCGCATGTACCGTTCGTTGGTGACTTCAACTTGATCGATCTCGAATGCGTCGAGATAGACGGATCGCTGCGGCCATTCGTCCGGGCGGCCTTGCCCCTCCGGGCTGCCCATGAGGAATTCACCGGCCGGGATGATGATCATGGGAACCGGGTCTGGTCCGTGCGAAGAAGGAGACGATGTGCCCGCGGCCGCCCATTGCTCGGCCCCCAACATCGTCGCCGCAATCAACGTGATCTCGATGAGCCGACTCACGGTATCGTTCAGACCGGTGCTCACTTTTTGGGCTCCTTGCTTCCCTCGATGGCGTGAGCGGTGTGGATCCGAACGAGATTCACGAGCTGCTCCACCTTTCGATTGTCCCCTTGCCGCGCGGCTTCGAGTGCCTGTGTGATGAGAGTTCTGGCTTCGTGCAGGTGTTCTTCGATCGTGGCCTGGAGCGCGGGCGATGCCACAGTGCCACCTAACGCCGCCCGATGGTAGACTTCCCAGGCGTCGTCGACCTCATGAGCGGCCTGATGCACGGTTCGGAGGACTTCCTGATACGCATGATCCGCTCCTTCTCCTTCAAGAGGTCCGGCGGTGAGATGAGAAGGCCACAGACATGAGACGAGCAACATACCGGGAATCAGCAGTCCTCTTTTCACCAGCGTCTTCATAAACGATGCTCCGTCATGAGGGGTCGATGACGTGGTTCGATGCACTCGTTTGTTGTCCAAGGCCGCGCGGAACGGCTCCCGTGAAGGCATTCATCATTTGTTTCGTTTCATCGCTTTTTGGATAAGATCGCGGGTCGCGAGATATTCTTGGTTGTCCGGGTCGATGGCCAACGCCTTTTCAATAGCTGTCAACGCGTTCGCGTACTTTTCGGCTCCCATGAACACAAGCGTTTGGATAAAGGCATCACGCGCCTCCTGCCGCATATCGTCGGAAACAACCCGGGCCGATTTGGCGCAGCGGAAACCAAGCCCCACCCCATAAGAATTATTCTCCGGCTGGTTCCAGAACCGGTGACTGGTATGGAGCGAGGTTTCCGGGGCCAGCCATGATCCGCCACGCAGAACACGGACCGGTCCTTGATTGGCAAAGTTGTAACCCTTTTCCGGCCCTTGGGGGTTGAGGGCGACGCTCTGCTTGTAATAGTTGGGATCGTACCAGTCCTGGACCCACTCGAAAACGTTTCCCGCCATATTGTAGACGCCGAAACCGCTCACGCCCTCCGGATAGGAATCAACCGGGACCGTGCGCCCGACGTTTTGTCCGTAGTTGGCCTTGCTCGGATCGAGTGAGTGCCCCCACGGATAATGGTTGTCTCCGGAAGGGCCCTTGGCCGCCCGTTCCCATTCCGCTTCTGTAGGCAGTCTTTTCCCCTCCCACCTGCAGAAGGCGGCGGCGTCGGTCCAACTGACTCCCACGACGGGCTGATCGGGTTTGTTCAGCCGTGGATCATCCCAGTAGGCCGGAGCAGGATGGCCCGTCGCCCTGATGAATTCTTTATAGCGTGCGTTGGACGTTTCGTACTTGTCGATGTAATAGGCATCGAGCACGACTTGATGTTTAGGTTCATCGGAATGTTCGTTGCTCCCCATCGTGAACTCGCCGTGGGGAATCAGCACCATGTCGGTTTCGGCGGCGGAAACGGCCGTCACCGCGGTGAGAGAAATGGCTCCCCTCACCATGAGCATCGCCAGCGTTTGACTCCGCATGATAGTCCTCCTTGGTCGTTCATGTGTCCTAGGCGGCCACCCACAGTTCCGCAGAAAAGGTCGCGGTCCCGCCTGGCTCGGCGGATTGTCGGCTCTGTCCAAGTCGTCGATTCCGCAGGATCACAGGATCGACGATGTCACCGCACTGGATGCAGCGCAGGGCGGCAAACTCCAGCTCGCGGTCGCTGTTCAATAGATCCATGCAGACGTGGCCGACCAAGAGTCCCCCGCATCGGGCGCAGGTGTGGTGGGAAGCATTGGCGGAGTGGCCTTCCGAGATTTCCCGTTCACTCATATGCCCTGAGAGTATTGAAGCCATAGTTGACTCCTTTTTGTTTAATGTTCGTCAATAATATGTTCAATGTATATCTAATTTGTCCATAGTTGTCAACTGTTATTTTGGTAAAAGATTGACAAAGATTGAACGCCGCGATAAGCTGAAATTATGAAAAATCATAGAATTCATAGGGTTGCAAAATTGACCGGTTTGTCGAGAGATGTGATACGGATCTGGGAAAAACGATACGGCCTGGTCAAGCCTCTGCGCAGTGCAAACCGCTATCGTGAGTACACAGATGAAGATGTGGCGTTGCTTAGGTTTTTGAAAGAGGAAGTGGACCGTGGTCAGACCATCGGAGCTCTTGCCATTGAGGGGCGGGATTCATTGCTTCAGCGCATGCGACTGTGCACGGCTCCAAAATTACAGGAACTGACGCCGCACAAATCGTTGCTGGATGAGCTGGTCGCGTGTCTTGATCCGCTTGATAAAGTGCGGTTTGAACATAAGCTCAACGGAGCGGTGGCGGTGATTCCCTTCGAGGAAGCGATTCAACGGATTCTGCTCCCATTGGAACGGCTGGTCGGTGAGTTGTGGCACCAAGGGAGAATCGACATCGCCGTTGAACATTACGTCACGAAGCTTATTCAACAGAAGCTGTTTGCCGTCATGAATCAGTTGCCGGCCAATGAGTATGGTCCGCGGCTGTTGATCGCCTGCCCCGAGGGCGAGTTGCATGAAATCGGCGCCCAAGCCGTGGCGTACCTGGCCGCGACGCGCGGCTGCCACGTGTATTATCTGGGCCCCAATCTTCCGACGTCCGCTCTTGCTTCCTTCTGCGACCGTACCAAACCGGATTTGGTGCTTCTGTCCTTGACGGAAGTGAAATCGGTTGAAGAGGGGATCGGCCTGTTGCGAGAGCTTGACGCGCTCGCAGAACGGTGGCCCGTCGCCATCGGCGGGAAGGGAGCGCGTGCTCTGGAAGAAGCGCTGCGCCACACCAAGGTTGAGTTCCTTGATGATCTGGCGCAATTCCAAGATCGGCTCACCGCCCTGCTGTCGGTTCACTCTCCTTTTTCCCGTTCGTAGCAACGACCATCGTTGTTTCATCCTCCGACAGGCGGACTGGTCGAGACAGGGCCGCGCACGCACCAGACCGGGAACGTGTAAATCCTGGTCATGCTCAGAACGTTTCCCAGAAAGGCGTCCAGGTATCGAGCATACGACGGCTGATTGGCCTCGGGCACCACGGTCCAGTACGAGGTCTGGACGATGTTGAGGAAGGGATGGCCGGGAGGAATGTTGGGGCCGGGAGCATCGATCGCCGGTCCGACGAGACTCCGCATTTCGGCGGGGGAAGGCAAGCGCCATCCCCTTTGCCCGCCGATCACTCGACGAACGCAGATGGCTCGGGCTTCGTTCCACGTAACACGCGAGCTGTCCGGCGCAAGCTCCCAGATGAGACCCGTTTCTTTGTCCAGCACGGCCTCGTGTTGAAAAGCTGGCAGAATCTCGAACCGATTCTCTGCCGGGTGCGCCGCCTGCCAGTTTCGGATGATTTCCGCCATCAATTCCTCTTTTCCTACGGGCGAGCCGGAGGGTGAACTCAACAGCAGATAAGCGAGGAGAGACAGACTGCCAACCACGACAATGAGCGCGCCGGGGATGATCCATTTGAGATTCATTGCCGTTCAGCGGCGAGATGGGATGAAGACCAACGCCCACAAAGTGTTGTACCGGGGGCAAGAGTTGACCGTTTATGGTGGTTTGCCGGCACCCCGCCGGTACCGAGTCCAGGATAGTCTTCTCTCAATTCCTGGGTCAAGAAGAAGCCCGGCGGAACCCGTGTGTCGGCCTATGCGTTGACGTGGAACCGCGACGTCGATCGCCGTGGGGCAATCTCATTCCAATAAGATCGGTCGTGTGAGACCATCTCGCTCGAAAACGAGGGCGTATTGTGCCGACCGGATGGGCGGCGGCACAGAACGTCCTCTTATCACGACTCTCGAAGGATGTCTCGACAGGGGTGCCTCTCTCTTGATACCCTGTACTTCTATGGCTCGGAACCCACGAAAGCCGTCCGACTTCCGGTCGGCTGCTCAACAGTCGAGAAGGATGACGACAGCCTCTGACGGTCAGGTCTCTTCGCTGGAGATCTATGATACCACTCTGCGCGACGGAGCCCAGGCGGAAGATGTCAGCTTCTCGGTGGACGACAAAGTGCGGATCGCCCAGAAGCTTGACGAACTGGGCGTGCATTTCATCGAAGGCGGTTGGCCGGGAGCCAATCCAAAAGACATCGAGTTTTTCAGGATCATCAAAACGATTCCCCTGACGTACGCGACCGTCGTCGCGTTCGGTTCCACGAGGAAGGCGAGCAATCCCGTTCATAAGGATCGGAATCTGCAAGCCTTGCTGGCGGCGGACACGAAGACGATTACGCTGTTCGGAAAAAGCTGGCCGTTGCACGTGACCGACGCGCTCGGCATTTCGCTGACGAAAAACCTCGAGTTGGTCGAAGACTCCATCGCCTATCTGCGGGAGAAAGGCCGGCGGGTGTTTTACGACGCGGAGCACTTCTTTGACGGCTACAAGGAGAATCCGGAGT
>JAIWOH010000158.1 GCA_020216985.1 Nitrospira sp. | reverse complement strand
ATGCCCTGAAGACCATCCAAAAAGCGGTGAAAGCCGGTGCGGAGAGGGTGATTCTCTGCGACACCAACGGCGGGACCATGCCGTGGGAGATCCGCCGGATTTGCGAGGCCGTCCGGCGCGAATGCCGGGTGCCGCTGGGGATTCATGCGCACAATGATTGCGACATGGCCGTCGCCAATTCGCTGGTAGCCGTCGAAACCGGCATCGTGCAGGTCCAGGGGACGATCAACGGCATCGGCGAACGATGCGGGAACGCGAATCTCTGCTCGATCATTCCCAATCTGGAATTGAAGATGAAGCGGCGTGCGCTTCCGGATCGTTTGGAACACCTCAAGGATGTGTCCGGGTTCGTGACGGAAATCGCCAATCTGATGCCGGACAAGCATCAACCCTACGTCGGCGACGCGGCGTTCGCCCATAAAGGAGGGGTGCACATCCATGCCGTGCTCAAAAACCCCGCGACGTATGAACACATCGATCCGACAACGGTCGGAAACCGGCAACGGGTTCTGGTGTCCGATAACGCGGGGCGCAGCGGTCTCTTGGAAAAGGTCGAAACCTACGGGATCAAGCTTTCCAAAGATCACGCCAAGGTTCAGGAACTGGTCAATACCCTGAAGGAGCGTGAAAGCCAGGGGTATCAATTTGAAGGAGCGGAAGGGTCCTTCAAGCTGCTGATGCGCAAAGCGATGGGAAGCCACAAACCGTCTTTCCAGCTCTTGGGTTTTCGGGTGATCGTCGAAAAGAAACAAGAGGACGGTCCCCCTCTTTCGGAAGCAACCGTCATGGTCAAGGTGGGCGATGTGGTTGAGCACACGGCGGCCGTGGGGGCCGGTCCCGTCAATGCCTTGGATCATGCCCTGCGCAAGTCTCTGGAGAAATTCTATCCGCAACTCAAAGAGGTGAAACTCCTCGATTACAAGGTGCGCGTCCTGGCCGCAAATCAAGGGACTCAGTCCAAAGTCCGGGTCTTGATCGAATCGGGGGACCAGAAAGACAAGTGGGGGACGGTCGGTGTCTCCGAAAATATCATTGAGGCGAGTTGGCAGGCCTTGGCCGACAGTATCGAATATAAACTGCTGTCCGCCGACGAGCGGAGCGAGGCCGGCACCCCTTCGCATTATTTGTCTTGACAGCCATCCTAACCTTCCGTAAATTCTGATGAAACTCCACGTTCACCCTGTTGGCCAACAGGGTGATTCATGAGACTACGTTGGGGCTGAGGAGCGGGCGGCTGGAGGGTCGTTATGAGAAAGGCTGACATTGCGAACGAAATCTTCAAGCAGGTCGGAATTCCGAAGAACGAGGCAGCCGACATCGTCGAACACGTGTTGAATCTTCTGAAGTCCGTGCTGCAAAAGGGAGAGTCGGTGAAAATCGCAGGGTTCGGAAATTTCGTCGTGCGAAACAAGGGCCCTCGCAAGGGTCGAAATCCTCGCACCGGAGAAGAAATCGGGATCACTCCGCGTCGAGTCGTGACCTTCAGACCGAGTCAAGTGTTTAAGAAGTACGTGAACTCGTAGCAGGGTGCCGGAACGCCGCCGCCCGATTCGCTCTTCTCTTCCTTAGTGATGACCGAAAATGCCGCGTGGGAGGCGCGTTGTGCGCACAGAAGATCCGCCTTGTCGGTGGGCGGTTCCAGGTACCCGGTGGTGCTCCAAGGCGGCTCGACAAGGTCGAATCACACTCCGTAAGAAGAGAACAGAGGGCCGGTCATGGGAGAAGAGCCCAGGCTGGGGAGCAAAATCTTTTATAAAATCGGAGAGGTCAGTCGGCTGACGAAAGTCCCCGCTTACGTGCTTCGCTTCTGGGAATCGCAGTTCGCTTTCCTCAAGCCCAAAAAAAGCGGCGGCAATCAGCGGTTATACGTTCAACGAGACATCGAGACGATCCTGGAAATCAAGCGTATGCTCTATGAGGAAGGCCATACCTTGGAGGGAGTGAAACGGTACTGGATCAGGCGCGCGCGAGTTTCCTCGCGGCCGTTGCCGCCCAGAGAGATCGCCAAGAAACTCAGGGGCGACCTTCAGGCGATCGTAGACATTATCGACTCGCATTCCCGGTGAACGCGCGATGAGAAAGATAAGCTGGCCCATTGTATTTTGAGGGGCGTGTAAAGGACAATGCCGGCACTGAGATGAACATCCAGTCGGGGCGTGGCGCAGCCCGGTAGCGCACTCGCTTGGGGTGCGAGTGGTCGTGGGTTCAAATCCCGCCGCCCCGACCAACGATGTGAGGCGTTGAGCGTCGATCGGAAGGGTCGATGCTTGGGCCGTTCATCAGTTCCCGTCAACGCACGAGTCGCCGTCTGGCGGCTTTTTTCTTGTATCGGAGCCATGCGCATCCTTGTGACCAATGATGACGGCATTCAATCGGCCGGTCTCATGGCGCTGGCCGACGCCATGGCAAAACTCGGCGAGGTGTGGATCGTCGCTCCGGATCGCGAACGGACGGCCGCAGCCCATGCGGTGACTCTTCACAAACCCTTGCGGGTTCATCCTCTCGGCAAACGAGCCTATTCCGTCAGCGGTACGCCGGTCGATTGCGTCAACTTGGCGGTTTTGAAAATCATGCCGGAACCGCCCCGACTGGTTGTCTCCGGAATCAACCGCGGGGTGAACCTGGGCGATGACGTGCTCTATTCGGGAACCGTGTCCGCCGCCGTGGAGGGAACGATCCTGGGAGTGGCGTCGATGGCCGTGTCGCAAGAAGGAGGGGATCAGTTTCGTTTCGAGGTCGGGGCATACTTTTCGGCCCGCGTCGCGCGTCTGATTCTTGAGAAGGGCGTCCCGGAAGAGACGCTCGTCAATCTGAACATTCCGGATCGTCCGCTTCGATCCATCACGGGTGTTCGCGTCACGGCTCTCAGTCGCAGGCGATTCGATAATCCGATCATCGAAAAAGTCGATCCCCATGGGCGTACCTATTATTGGATCGCCGGGACCCGCCTTTCTTGGAGTCGCAGCAAAGATTCGGATCATGAAGCGATCGCCGAGGGGGCCGTCTCTTTGACCCCTCTCCGGCTCGATACGACGAATTATGGCGCGCTGGACCGTTTCCGAGCGTGGGAGCCTGAGCTGCGAAGCCGGAGCAGTCGATCCCGAAGTCCCATGTCGGATCAGTCGAAGGGGCGGCGCCGATCATGATCGGACGGGCCATCGAATGGATTCTTGCCGAACTCAGCACGTTCGTCATCGAGACGATTTCGCTGTTCGGCTACACCGGGATCGTGATCACGATGGCCATCGAAAGCGCCTGTATCCCCTTGCCGAGCGAAATCATCATGCCCTTCTCCGGCTATCTTGTGGGGACCGGCCAATTCACAATGTTGGGGGTGACGCTCGCCGGATCCGTCGGCAACGTCATCGGGTCGATCGTCGCCTACTGGGCCGGCGTGTGGGGCGGCCGGCCGTTCGTCGAACGGTATGGACGCTACGTGCTGATCTCCCGCCATGATCTGGACGTGGCCGATCGATGGTTCGCCAAATACGGAGAAGCCGCGGTGTTGTTCAGCAGGATGTTGCCCGTCGTGCGGACATTTATCTCGCTGCCGGCTGGCATCGCCCAGATGAATTTCCCTCGGTTCGTCCTCTTCACGTTCGTGGGCGCCCTTCCGTGGTGCTATCTCCTCGCCTATATCGGAGTGCGTATGGGCGAGGAGTGGGACAGTCTTCGGCAGTATTTCCATCAGTTCGACGTGATCATCGGATTGCTCCTGGCGCTGGCCCTGGGGTATTTCCTGTGGTCGCACTGGCCGAGGCGTCGCGTTGAATCCGGACGGTAAGCCCATGCTCCATCTTTTTAACACCCTGACGGGAAAGCGAGAGCCGTTCAAGCCGTTCGAGCCCCGAAAAGTCGGGATGTACGTCTGCGGAGTGACCGTCTACGACTATTGCCACATCGGCCACGCGCGGAGCGCGCTGGTCTTCGACGTCTTGCGACGGTATTTGGAGTACAGCGGCTACACCGTGACGTTCGTGAAAAACTTCACCGACGTGGATGATAAGATCATCAAGCGGGCTCATGAGCAGGGGGTGACGTGCGAGACGATCACGAAGAAGTATATCGAGGCCTATTATGAAGACATGGGGAAGCTGGGCATCAAGCGCGCGACGGAGGAGCCCAAGGCCACGGAGCATATCGAGGAGATCATTCGACTGACGGAAGCCCTGATCGACAAAGGGTTGGCCTACGTTGTGGACGGCGACGTGTATTTTCACGTCGCCCACTATCCGGCCTATGGACGGCTTTCCAAACGGCGGCTGGAAGACCTCCAGGCCGGCGCTCGCGTGGAGGTCGATGAGCGAAAGCGTCACCCGATAGATTTCGCCCTCTGGAAACGAAGCAAGGCTGGCGAGCCATCCTGGCCAAGTCCATGGGGGCCGGGCCGGCCCGGTTGGCACATCGAATGTTCCGCGATGTCGATCAAACACCTGGGGGAGACATTTGACATTCACGGCGGGGGGATGGATCTCATCTTCCCGCACCACGAAAACGAGATCGCTCAATCCTGCGGCGCGACGGGAAAGGAATTCGCCCGGTTCTGGGTACACAACGGCTTCGTCCAGATCAATCAGGAGAAGATGTCGAAATCGCTCGGCAACTTCTTCACGATCCGTGAGATCTTCGCTAAGTCCGACTGGCCGGAGCCGGTCACGGGAGAAGTCCTCCGCTATTTTCTGTTGTCCACCCAGTATCGCGGGCCAGTGGACTTTTCGGACCGGGCGATGAAAGAGGCGAAGAACGCCCTGAACGGATTTTATGACCTGTTCGAGCGGCTCAAGGAGCCGAGTGAGCCGAACGACTCACAGACAGAAGGCGACGGCGTGCTTGCGTCCGCTGTCGAGCAAGCGACGGCATCGTTTGTTCGGGCGATGGACGATGATCTCAACACACCCATGGCAATTGCGGCGTTGCAGGGATTGCGCGGCGACGTCAACAAGTTGCTCGAAAAAGGATTGTCGAGCCGAGGGCGAACGCGGGCCAGAGAGGCCTTTCGCTCGCTCGGCGAGGTGCTGGGATTGTTTCAGTTGAATGCATGGCAGTTCGGAGACTCTTCTGCCGGTGCGGTCCCGTCTCAAGCCGGCGGCCTGACGGCCGAGCAAGCCGCGTTGACCGATGAAGAGATCGACCGCCTGTTGATAGAACGGCGAGAGGCTCGCGCCCAAAAGGATTTCAAACGAGCCGACGAGATTCGTCGGTCGCTCGCGGCTCAAGGCATCATGATCGAGGATAAGCCCGATGGGACAAGCCGGTGGAAACGCTGACGGGCGGGAGATTCTCTACGGGTTGCACGCGGTCCGGGAGGCGATACGGGCCGGCGTGCGGCCGATTCGGCGGATCTTGGTGCTGCGGACGGATCGGCAGTTCGGCGATCTCGTAAAAGCCGCCAAGGCCAAACACGTTCCCGTCCACATCGAGCCTCCCGCGGTCTTCCATCGGCTCGTTCCCCATGGCAAACACCAAGGGGTCATCGCCTTCGTCGCGGCCAAGTCTTACAGCACGACCGACGACATTGTGAGGCAAGCTCGCGCGAAGGGCGAGCCGCCCCTTCTTCTCCTGCTCGACGGAGTCGAGGACCCCCATAACCTGGGCGCGGCATTACGGACTGCGGAGGCGGCCGGCGTCCACGGGGTCTTCATTCCGGAACGGCGGGCGGTCGGCCTGACTTCGGTGGTCGCCAAAGCATCGGCGGGCGCCATCGACCATGTGGCGGTCTGTCAGGTCACGAACCTGATCCGTCTTATTGACGATCTCAAAGAAGAGGGGATCTGGGTCTACGCAGTGGAATCGACCGCGACGACGCGCTACGCCACCGTTGACATGACGGGCCCCGTTGCATTCGTCTTTGGGGGAGAAGGGGAGGGGATCAGACCGGGCGTGCTGAAGGCCTGCGACGGGCGCATCAGCATCCCGATGAAAGGCCGCGTTGCGTCGTTGAATGTGTCGGCAGCCCTCGCTGTCGTCCTCTATGAAGCCGTGCGACAGCGAGGGGAGAACAAGCCGGTTCCACGATCACTTGATTTTGAGCATGCCTCCTTCGATCGCGGCTTTGAGCAGTTGGGCGGTGTTTGAGACGCGCAATTTTTTCATCATGTTAGAGCGGTGAGCCTCGACGGTTTTCACGCTGATCTTGAGTCGCTCGCCGATCTCCTTGTTCTTGAAACCGACCCAAATCAGTTCGAGAATCTCCTGTTCACGTGCGGTGAGTGATTCCGGACGCTTTGCCCTGGGTGGCGGTTCGAGGTCCGCCGGCCTTCGGACCCTGGGCTTCCCGTTTGTCTTGGACATAATGGTTGGTTCTCCTTTGATCCGCTGAAGTTTTGGATATACTGTTCGTCGAACAGCAAGCTGTCGACACCCCCTTGTTACAGAATTATAAAAACCCTTACAGGGTAAAGTAAACCAAGGCCGTTAAGCTCCAGTAATTATCCTTATAGAGGTCGATGTATGAACGGGATGGTAGGTCGGAGATGGTAACCGCTGTGCATATGAGGTTTTGCCGATGTTCACGTGGTATGTGATTGCGGGCCTCGTTGGCGCATTGGTCGGGAGCTTCCTGAACGTGTGCATCTATCGATTGCCGAGACGCGAATCGGTCGTGTGGCCGGGCTCTCACTGTCCTGCCTGTTCACACCCCATCGCCTGGTACGACAATATTCCGCTGGCGAGCTATGTCGTGCTTGTCGGCCGCTGTCGTTCCTGTTCAGGACCTATCCCGTGGCGCTATCCGGTTGTGGAGGGCCTCAATGCGGTGGGCTACATCGGATTGCTCTGGTACTTCGGCTTCGGATGGTCGACGGTCGTCTATGCCCTGCTCTATTCTTCGCTTCTCGTCGTGGCCGGGACGGACCTGTCTCACAAGATCATTCCAAACGCGATCACACTGCCTGGCACGGCGGTCGGTCTTCTCAGTTCCGCAACCGTCCTGTCGACCGGTTTGATAAACGGGCTTATCGGGATGCTGGTCGGTGGGGGGCTCTTGTGGTTGCTCGCCTGGCTCAGTCCCTACCTGTTTGGGAAGGAAGGAATGGGCGGAGGTGACATCAAGCTGATGGCCATGATCGGAGCCTTTCTCGGCTGGAAGCCGGCGCTTGTGACGATCATGATGGGATCATTGCTCGGTTCCCTGGTCGGGCTGACGCTGATCGGCACACGCGTGATTTCTCGGCAGGACTACATTCCATTCGGTCCCTTTCTCGTCTGTGGGGCCTTGATCGCCCTGTTCTTCGGACAACCTCTGTTGAACTGGTATCAAGGATTCCTCTTAGGATAACGCTCCCCAGGCGCCTGTTCCAAAACGTTGCGTTTCATCCTGTATCTCTTCCTCACCGACCTGTATCCGAATTGTTGCCGGGAGGAAAGAACGTCGTCTCCAAGTCGGTGCCCTCGCCATGTGTGATTCCTCGCCGAACCGGCACAACCCTCCCATAAATCTCGACAGTTTGACGAAAAGCCCATTGCTCAAAAACCGAGAGAAACCGGTCGGCATACAGTTTGAGAAGGGAGTGTGCCCGTGCACTTCTCGGCGGAAGCAGGGTTTCATGACTCAGCAAGGCAAAACGCTTTTGGAATTGCTCGTCACGCTCGCTGTGCTCGGCGTCCTCTCGGCTTTGGCCGGGCCGAACTTTGCCTATGTGTACGCGCAGATGCAGCTCCAAACCGTGACGACGGAAGTCGCCTCGGAGTTGCGGTTGGCGAGACAGTTGGCGATCACCCGCCGCGACAGAGTGATGGTGACGTTGGTGCGGGAAAGAGAATCGCTGGAGGTCGGATTTCTTCAGGAGCCGAACGTGCACCATGTATATCACTACGGGCGGAGGGGCGTAGCGATCGATGAACCGAGCGGCGGAGACCACGTCGTGTTCTATCCGAGCGGTCGGACTGCAACGGCCACTACGATGCGGTTGCGGAACAAAGAAGGACGCATGAGAGAAGTGACGGTGGGATTCAACGGGCGGGTGACTGTCAGATGACGCCGATGATGCGGAGGCAAGAAGAGGGAGGCCTGTTGCTGGAAACGATGATCGCCGCCGTGATCGCCGGCGTTGCGTTCGCAGGAACGATGGGTGCCGTGGAGGTCGCGGTCCGGTTTGTTCGTCATGCAGATTTGATTACCAAGGCGCAATCTGTCGTTCAGTCCAGATTGGAGGAGAAACGCTCGGTCGGCTGGAAATTTCTGTTGGAGGAGGATTCCGATCGAGATGGCACGCCGGACACGGTGATGAGAGACGACGGTCTGGGGGTTGATCAGGCGGCTGGGGATGGAATTTATTCGGCTATGGCGGACCACGATGGGCTGACCGAAGTCTGGACGGTCGAAGCGAACCGTCCCGGCCCGCTCGCGTCGGCCGGCGCGGTGACCATCCGATCGAGTGTCACGTTTGAGGGGCCGAACGGCCCACGGGAACTGCGCATGGAAACGATCAGGGCGAATCCGGTGTTCGTTGGAAGCTCGCAACGGTGAATGAGAACGTGAGCGCGTATGAAGGAGCGGGAATCATGAGGAACCGTCTTTCTGACTCATGCGGCCTGTGTTTGACCGAATTAATGATCGGCATGGCAGCCGCCCTTCTCGTCTTCGCCGCCTGTCTGGAAGTTCTGTATCTGGGGCAACAAGCGGTCGGAGCCGGCAGCCGGAAAATCGCGCAGCAGCAGGACCGCCGACTCGGTTTGGAAGTGTTCGAACAGGAAGTGCGTCTGGCCACGCCGGAATCCTTGCTGGTGATCGGTCGGGATACCGTGGAATTTTCGGCGAACATCCATGCCCGGCACACCAATATCACGGCGCCTGTGGAACAGGGGCAAACGGCTCTCCCTGTGCTTGATGGAAGAGACTGGGAAAGAGGTAAATTTGTGAAGCTCTGCGAAGAACAACGCTGTGAAATCCATCGCCTTGCCCGTGACGGTCAGCGAAACCAGTTGCTCCTGGAGAGCCCGGTGAGCGGTTCGTATTCCATCGGTGCCTCCGTCGAAATGTGGAACCGGGTCACCTATTACACAAGGGCCGGAGGGCCGGTCAGACTGATGCGCATGGTTGACGGGGGAGCCGGTGTGTTGATCGGCGATTTGAAGGCGGTGCGGCTTTCCTATCGGGATCGGAAAGGACGGGCAACGAACGAGCCATCGGCGGTGGCCCGCGTCATGATAGAGATCGAGCCGGCCGATTCCTTGCAGGTTGAACGACGAACGGTGGCGCTCCGATCGTGAGAAGAGAAGTGTCAACAATCGATGTCCCGGTAAAATTCGGCGAGAGAGGTGTGGCGCTGGTGGTCTCCCTGGCGATCGCTCTTTCCCTCGCGATTCTAGGAGTGACGTTGTTGGAGTTGGTCTGGCAAGAATCGCTGAGCGCGGACGTCGGAAAAAAATCGGTTGTCGCCCAACAGTTGGCCGATGCGGCCGGCGAGATCGTGATCGGATGGTTTCATGATCCCGAAACCGCTCCGCCTCTGGTCGCCAGGGCATTGGAAAAACGCTTCGTTTCAACCGATGGATCCCCGACGTTTTTCGACCGGAACGGGCAGTCGCAATTTGCAGGGACTTCCGAGCGCCCGGACGTCGTCTTGGACGCGTCGGATCCCGTGCACGATCACCTGCTGAACGATTCCGATTTAGGCTTGTTCCGAAACATGGCCGAATCGGGAACGGTTCGGCTGTTGAAGATCTATGCTCCCATGAAGCCCGGGTTACTGTGCACAGTTGAAGTGACGGTGGAAACGAACCGTCCGATCCCCTTCCCGACGCCTTTTCGGCAATCAATCGGTATGCAGTTGGAAGCGTTGGAACTTCCGGTGTTACGAAGAGGGGTGCAGGCCGGAGGCAGCCTTGATCTTTTGTCGGATGGTCGATCGATCAGCGGGGTCCACTGGGCGTCGGTCGCGGCCGCGGGGGATGTCGTCATCCGGCGTATCGAAGATATCCCGGCGTTCAACCCTGCGGCCCCCGTCACAGGACAGGGCTACGGAGAGAGTTCGATCCTCGAAGACCGTTGGATGCATCT
>JAIWOH010000157.1 GCA_020216985.1 Nitrospira sp. | reverse complement strand
ATGGGCCGGGGGACCGGTCCGAGAAGTCGAGCCGACGCCTGGCTCCGCGGGCACCCTTCCTCCGAACGTCCATTCCCGGCAGATTCCAACACCGGGGATGCTGTTCGAGGGATGGAGCTACGAACAACTCAAGCAAACCGCAATCAGGTTCGGGAGTTACTATGTGCCGGGCTCGGATGGACTCCTCTATGAGGATGGAAATATTCAGGTGGGGAGAGGCTTGTCCCCTCGTCAGGTCTTCTCCTCGCAGCAGGTTGGAGATCAACGGGGCTTGATCTTCGTCGACACCCTCGATCGGACCGCTCCGCGTACGGACAATATGGGCACCATCGAGATCAATGCCGGCTATTTCGAGGGAGTCGCGGTCGTCCACGGGCACGTGCGGCTCAATCTTTCCGGCACGGGGAATCGACTCAAGGTTCAAAGCCCGCGCGAAAACGGGGGTGGTCGGATGACCGTCGACCTTTCCGGTATCCATCTCAATGGCGTGTTGTACGCGGCAGGAAACATCGTGGTCGAGAACCCCGTCAAGGTGTATGGAGCAGTGATTGCCGAAGGAAATATCAGAGCGCCGGATGGTCAGGGGCGACTCGAAGTTTGGCATGACGACGACATGAGCTGGGGCCTGTTCCGTGGAGTGCCGGTCGTCTATCGAGCTCCCGGGACATGGATGGTTCGCTATTGAGAGAAGACCGCTATGGGCAGAGAAAGCTCCGCCGGTTTTGAATCATGGTCTTTCGCCATGCTTGCCAAACAGGCCGATAACGGGATCGGCGAACGGAGGAGAGACCAGACCGTCGGGACGACGAATGAGCAGGACTCCGCCGTCGTTCGGCTTGTCAACCAAATCATTGCCGAATCCCACCGTTACGGAGCCTCCGATGTGCACATTGAACCGTCCGCCGGGGGGAAAGAAACGGTCGTCCGTTTTCGCGTGGACGGTACCTGCTTCACCGGCATGAAAATAGGGGCGGTGTACCAAAAGGCCGTCATCTCGCGCTTGAAGATCATGGCCAATTTAGACATTGCCGAACGGCGCAAGCCGCAGGACGGGAAAATCCGGTTTTCGCTGGGGCGAGGGCACGATTTGGAACTGCGCGTGGCGACAATTCCGACGTCCGGGGGAAACGAAGATATGGTGCTGCGACTGCTGGCACAGAAGGACATCATGCCGCTGGAAGCGATGGAGTTTTCACCTGACGTCCTCCGGGCCGTGAAGGCGTTGGCCGAACTGCCGCACGGTCTATTCTTGTGCGTGGGACCGACGGGATCGGGAAAGACGACCACGCTCCATGCGATTTTGAAACATATCAACACGGATGAGCGGAAAATCTGGACGGCGGAAGATCCAATCGAGATCACACAGGAGGGGTTGAGGCAGGTCCAAGTCCATCCCAAGATCGGCTTGACGTTCGCCGCCGCGATGAGGGCCTTTTTGCGGGCGGATCCCGACGTCATCATGATCGGCGAAATGCGCGACAAAGAGACCGCCGATATCGCGATCCAGGCGTCCCTGACCGGTCATTTTGTTTTAAGCACGTTGCACACGAACAGCGCGGTGGAGACGATAACGCGACTGCTCGATATGGGATGCGATGCGCTGAACGTCGCCGATACAATCGTGGGTGTGCTGGCCGTCCGTCTCTGTAAACGACTGTGCGAATCCTGCAAAGAGCCGTATCACCCGACGAGACAGGAATATGACGAACTGGTCGAAGGGTATGGACGGTCGCAATGGGAAACGCTGCGAGTGCCGTACTCCGAGGACTGGACGTTATATCGAGCGAGGGGATGTGACCGCTGTCATGGCAGAGGCTTCAGCGGGCGGGTGGCGATTCATGAGTTGTTGATCGGAACAAAAGAAATCAAACGCTTGATTCAATCAAAAGCGAGAGCGTCGGAGCTGGTGCCGGTCGCCATGCGACAGGGTATGATCACGCTGCTGCAACACGGTATTCAGAAAGTCATCCAGGGGGTCACCACCTATCGACAAGTCAGAGCCATCGCCATGAGAGAGCACGAGGATTTGTTGGAACGCCCGCCCGCTCTTCTCGCATCGCCTCGCCTTTAGGACACCCTCGCAAAGAGAGTCGTCTCTCGACTCTAAAGCCTCGCTCTTACAAGATTGATTAAAAGGAACGGACAATTCTTGTCCGTCTGCACGAAAATCGGCCATCCCGCTTTGCCATTCTCTCGAACTTGCTCGGCAGTCTGGAAAGATTTCAAAAGATAATCAATCTGTTATCAGCGAGTTCCATGAAGGACCTTTGGGGCACACCGCTTGCTCACTCTGCTATGAGCCATGGTGCGATTTAACCCCATAAGCCGAAGAAGTAAGAAGGTTTCAGTTCGCGAAGAGGGGTTCACGCTGGTCGAAATTGCCGTTGTGCTGGCCATTATCGGCATTGCGGCAGCGCTGGCGGGGCCCAATCTTATGACCATGTATGCGCGCTATGAGCTTTATCAGACGACGACGTCGCTCTACCAAACGCTGATGTTGGCGCGATCGGCGGCTGTCACCCGCAACACGGTTATCACCGCCACTCCATCGAATCTTCCCAGCGGTCAGGGGCAGGTGGTGTTCAACGCGGTGATGACAGCGGAGCCGTTTCCGCTGACGGTGGGATTCGTCCCGCCCTTGCCGGCGCAGCCGATCGGCTTTACCTCCCGCGGCTTGAGCACGACTCCTCTGGCCACGCAAACCGTTCAGCTCCAGAGCCTGCGAGACCCCAATTTGATCTATACGATTTCGCTGGCTCCTTCCGGCAAGGTGACCTGGTGCAATCAAGCGGTCAATCCCTGCCTGGTCCAGTCCGGTTGATGATGGAGCCGATCATGGGGCTTGGTACATGAGCGTGCGGCGTCAAGAAGCGGGATTCACCTTGGTCGAAGTACTGGTTTCGGCCACCGTGCTCAGCATCGGCGTGCTTGGCATGGCAGCCATGCAGGGGATCTCGCTCACCAAGAATGTGGACGCCAACGACCTGTCCATTGTGACCAACCTGGCCTCGGATATGGTGGAGCGGATTCAAAACAGCCGACGTAACGCCTGGGCGTACAACACCATCAGCACGGCGGGAGGAGGCAATTGCCTGACCGGAGCGATTCCGGCCGCGCAACCGGCTCCGCCGTTTCCGTCCGCGCCACTGTCGGTGGCGGCGATTAGAAAGGTGCAAGGCGATTGCGTGCAATGGAGACAACTGGTTCAAGATTCCAATCTCCTCAATGTGCAAGGGACCGTCACGGTGACGCCGGTTGCGCCGATCACGGCCGATTCCGCTTCGGTGCTCGTCACCGTCCGAGTCCAATGGAACGAGCGGGCGCAGGGCCAGAGGCTGCGCCAGGTGGCGTTTCAAACCCAGATTGTGCCGGAGTGAGCGACGCAATGCGACTCACCGGATTTCACGATGGAGCCGTCGATAGCCGATGGAAACAGACCGGCCAGAGAGGCTTCACCTTGATAGAGGTGATGGTCGCCGCGGCCATGACGACGGCCATTCTGGCCGCGGGGTTCGCCGCCCTCACCATGACGCAGAAAACCACGCGCATGACCAGCCAGGTGGGACAAACCCAGGCGACGGTGCGGAGCGCCATCGATATGATCGCGGCGGATTTAAAGCTGGCAGGGTTCGGCATGCAGGGCCTGGTGGGAGTCGGTGGCGGACCTGGAACGGTGGGGGGCTGTCGTATCAACAATACTCCGGTGGCGCTGGTTCCAACGGACAATAATCCAGCCGGGCCGGATACGGGCCCCGACCGCATTTCCATCGTCGTGCCGATGACCAATTCCGTGGCAGCGGCCGGACCCTTATGGCAGGTCTCGGTTCCTCCGGCCGGTATGATCGGCGGGCCGAACAGCTCCATTACCAATGTTCCGCTCCCCGCCGGGGCAATTGCGGCCATGGAACAGGCGGTTGGAGGGGCGGCGCTGCTCCCCGGTATGAGCGTGTCGATTGCCGGCACCGCGGGATCGGTGATCCAGAATGCCGGAGGAGGCGGGCTGGTGCTCAATCCGCCTATTCCGGCGCCGGTTCAGTTTGGAACCGGCACGCAAGTGTATGTGTTGCAGTGCATCACCTATCAGGTGATTCCCCCGCCCGACAATCTCAATCTCTGTCAAGGCAATGCGCCCTGTCTGGTTCGGGGCGCCGTGCCGGTCGCGTTAGTTGCCGCAGGCACGGCGCCCAACTGTAACCAAGCCGGTTCGACCTGCGTGCCCATCATGGATGGAGTCGAGGACTTGCAACTGGCCTATGCTTGTGACGGATGCAGCCCTCTGGTCAATGGAGGTAATCTCGACGGCCAGATCGACGACCTCAACGGCAGCAATTCCTTCGACCTAGGGGACTTCATCACGAACCGTGATTGGTTCGGGACCGGGGCACCGTTCGGCACGTACATGACGCCCGACAAGATTCGGCTGGTTCGCGTGGCGCTTGTAGCGCGGCAGGCGAGGCCTGATCAGGGATTTGGCGAGGCAAATCAGGTCGTGGTGCATACGGGCTTAAGCAGCGGCGCGATGGGCGGCGGGATCAACGGCGGCATTCTCACGGTGAGCGACCACAACCACGCCGACGGATTGTTTGCCGCGGGCGACAACGGGACTCCAGCACAACAGCAGGCCTATCTGCAACTGCGGCGACGCATCCTCACCCGAACGGTCGAATTGAGGAATCAGAGGTAC
This sequence comes from Nitrospira sp., assembly GCA_020216985.1. Taxonomy (GTDB): domain Bacteria; phylum Nitrospirota; class Nitrospiria; order Nitrospirales; family Nitrospiraceae; genus Nitrospira_D. The sequence continues at coordinate 5,316 of JAIWOH010000157.1, read as the reverse complement.
TAGATGGCGATGGATGAAGAAAGCCGTCTCGGAGCCAAGCCCTTCCTTATGCAGGATGATCGAGGCATCGCCCTGTTGGCGATGATGATCATCCTGCTGCTGGCGGGCGTGCTCGGCGTGGCGGCCTTGACTATGACCGGTATGGAAAACTCCATGGCCGGAGCCGTGCGCATGGTCGAAGAAGGAACCCACGCGGCTGAGTCATGCATTGGGATGTCGGTCAACGTGATTCAGCAAAGCATCGACGCGGGAACAGTGCCTGCGACTCTGATTTCTCCCAGCGGGCCGGTGCCGGCCGCAAATGCGGTGTTTCTCGGTGATGAAATCAACGGTGTGCGGGCGAACGATCCGGACATCGCCGTCGGCGCCGGCAGCAATCCGAACATCGTCATGAACGTCAATAATTACGCGGTCAACGGCGACATCGATTTTCAGTACCGCAAGCAAAAGAGCGGCGGGGTGGCAAGTTTGGCATCCGGCTACGATGGAACGGGAACGGGTGCCGCGTCGGTGGACATGTTCTATCGCATCGACTGCACCGCCCAGAACGCGGCGACAGGGGCCACGAGCCGCGTGATTGCGGTCTACGACTGTCTGGCGGCGGGGGATGGCTGCACGAGGCGGACGTATTAGCAGATACGTTTCACAACCGATCAATCGATCCTGCTGATTGCAAGAGGCCAAAAATGAAAACAGCCTTGACGCTGAGAAAGACGGACAGAGTCATCGAAATGAGAAAAGTGGGAGCAACAATGTGGCCCGTGGTGTGCTGCGTCGCAATCGCTGTGAGCGGCGTGGGCGGATGGTACGGTGTGACACCGCCCATCGCTACGGCTCAGTCCCGCCCCATGGCGGTTGCCGGGCTGACGGAGCGCGGCATGGTGACCGATCTTTCCGAACGGACCATCGTCATTGATGGGAGAGCATACGAAGTGGACCGGACGGTGGAGGTCTTTGATGATGAAGGCAATCAAATCGATCTGTCGGCCGTTATGCGGAACGTGGAAGTCCGTTTCCGCGTGAAACGAGAGGATGCCCACAAGATCGAGAAGATTATGGTCTATTTGGCGCGATAGTGATGCAATCGGCCGCAGGGCCGCCCAACACAACGAGGAGAATGCCATGAACAGCCGGAACATCGCGTGTCGTGGAGCCGCGGTCCTGATTGCGCTCGCTGGGTTCTTGTCAACTCAGCCGCTTGCCGCTCAGACGATGGATCAGTATTACAGTGTGCCCCCTTTCGTGGCGGATCAGGTGCCTCCGAACATCATCCTCCTCATGGATAATTCCGGGAGCATGGGGGGACGGGCTTGCGATTCGACTTGGTGCGGCGTGCTGGCCGGTGGCGGAACCACGCCGGTCAATCAAAGCTTCGTGGCGAGTAGCACCTATAGCGGTTTTTTCGACTCGTTGACGTGTTATACCTACGATGCGACGAATGCTCGATTCGACGCGGCTTCCAGTAAATCTTCACTCACTGCTACGTGCGGGGCAAGCGAGTGGGACGGCAACTTTCTCAACTGGGCGACCTTTCGCCGATTTGACGCGGTGAAAAAGGCCTTGATCGGGGGGCATTGCGCGGTCACCCGTGCGGCGGACGGCACCTGTCCGGCGAGCGGGTCTCCGGCCAGGATCACCATCAAGGTCGGCCAAGACGTCTTTAGCTCCAGTGCCTGCTGCCAGCATCATACGACCCAAGCCATCCCAAGTGGCGACTATAGCGGCCGTGTCCCGACCTCTGCCACCGGTGGGACTCCCTCGAACCTGTACATTCATCTTCGCGGCGGCACGTCCGGCATGCAGGGAACATTTTGTGTGGACAATGACGACACAGCACCGGCATCAAACGCGACCTCCTGTACCGATTCCGATGGATTCGCTGAGAGCCAATACCGGTTGCGGTTGTCGGTCTCTTCTCAACCGACCGGTGTCATCCAACAAATCGGGGCGCAGGCCCGGTTTGCGCTCGCCGTGTTCAATTCTAGTTCGTCTTACAACGGCATGCGGATCTTGACCGGCGCCGGCAGCCGCCAATCGATCGATTTCAACGCCTCCACCGTGGAAACGTTTAACGACAATATGGCGGCCATGGTGGACGCGGTCGAGGAATCCTACCCGGCCACCTGGACGCCCCTGGCGGAGTCGCTTTATGACATCACCCGATACGTGGCCCAAATCAATTCGGCCTACTATCCCGATACGTATGTCTACCCCATCGCCTATTCTCCGGGAGTTGCTTTTGGGGCGTCTGGGCGTGGGAGTGTCGGGTCGGCGGAAATCAGTGTGCTCACTGGATCCGAGACCTGCCCGTCCGGCTATATTACCAGTGCCTGCGGCCGTGATCCTTTCTTCTACGGCAGCAATCACACGCCGGCCTGGGCCACGACCTCGACTCAAGTCCGGTGCTGCAAGACGTTCGTGATCGTGTTCACGGACGGAGAGCCGACACAGGACCAAAACATTCCATCGGGTCTCAATACCTATGCCGTCACCAATGCTCCATCCTACGTCGGCACCCTCTGCACGGGAAACAGGGGCGTCCCTTATGCCAATCCCCCGGGTTCGACGTGCAATAACGATCCCGCAACACCGTCTAATGTACTGCTGATGCAGCATCGGACTGATTACAATGCGCAGGGCTTCACAAATGGAAGCCACTACTTGGACGATGTCGCCTATTGGGCGCATGTCAATGATCTACGGCCCTGCAACGGGACGGCAGACGGGACACTCGCCGTGCTGAATGTGACGGGTCACTGTTTAGAGGGACTCCAGAACATCACGGTTTATACCTTCTATGCCTTTGGCACGATCTCCGGTCGAGAAATCCTGATGAAAGCTGCTCTGTTGGGTGGGTTCGAGGACACGAACAACAACAATGTGCCGGATCTCGTCAATGAATGGGACAAGGTCATCAACGCGACCGGTGCGCCGGGCAGCGATGGGATCCCCGACAATTATTTTGAATCATCCAACGTGGATGACTTACAAGAGCGGCTCATGGCCACCTTGACGGCCATCTTGCGGAAGAGCGCCTCCGGCACATCAATCTCGGTTTTGGCCACGTCGGCTTCGGGTGAAGGGTCCATCTATCAGGCGTACTTCTTTACGAGCGACATCGGGCAGAGCGGGAACACGGTCAAATGGACCGGCTATACCCATGCGTTGTTCATCGACTCGTTCGGCAATTTCCGTGAGGATACCAATCAGGACGGGGTGTTGGATTACAGTGTCGATCGGATCGTGACGACCAGGTATGACGACAATCCATCCAGCCCGACCTATCGGAGCGTGCTCGTAGATAAGTATGAAGATCTCAACGGAGATGGCCTGGCGGACAGTGCGACGCCCGTCGTCCAAGGCGGAAGTTTGAAATCCATCATTCCCATCTGGGAGGCGGGGAAAGAGTTGGCGTTGACCCCTTCAGCCTCAAGGCGAATCCTCACGTGGGTTGATGTCAACGACAACGGTCTCGTTGATCCAGGCGAGCAGACGGACTTTAGCTCAGCCAACTGTACAGTGTTGCGCGACTATCTGCGCTACGCCGGCGATGCCTGCACGGGTGGCAGCAACGCGATGAACTTGATTAACTTCATTCGTGGAGACGAAGTGTCAGGACTGCGGACGCGCATGATCGAAGTCCCGGTCGGAAGTGGCTCCTATCACGTCTGGAAGCTCGGCGATCCGATCCATTCGACGCCGACGATTGTCGGGCCGCCGAAAGAGCGGTACGACTTGATCTATGGCGATGCGACCTACAACACGTTTTATCAGCAGTACAGAAACCGGCGCCAAGTGGCCTACGTCGGAGCCAACGACGGGATGCTCCACGCCTTCAACGCGGGATTCTATCATCGCGGGGATAATACGGCGACGACGAACGTGGTCGAGCGGGGTTGGTTTACCAAAACCCCTACCGATAATTCGGGAGGCCCCAATTTGGGAGCCGAACTCTGGGCGTTCATTCCCTATCAGCTCTTGCCTCAACTTCAGTGGCTCGCGAGGGCTGACTATAGCCACGTGTATTACGTCGATCTGAAGCCCAAGGTGACGGACGTGCGGATTTTTACGCCCGATGCCGATCATCCCGACGGCTGGGGTACGATCCTGATCGGGGGCTTCCGCATGGGGGGCAGTTGCGGCAACTGCACGGCCTCGACCGGTGCCCCGCCTATGACCGTCACGATTGGCGGCACGACCCGGACGTTTTATAGCGCCTATTTCGTGCTGGACATTACGAATCCGGAAGTCGATCCGAAGCTCCTGTGGGTCTTCACCGATAGTGGATTGGGGCTCACAACAGCCTATCCAGCCGTGACAAGGGTCAATCCGACGACTGATGCATGGACCAGCAAGACCAATGAGAAGTGGTATGTGATTTTTGGGTCTGGTCCGAACGGATACCAGGCGGATTTGCCTTCCACGTCGAGCCAAACGGCCAAACTCTATGCGATTGATCTGGCCATAGGGCCCGGGACCGGCAACAGCAATGTGACGACGATGCAGGTCGGGACCTGGCGCTCGTTCATGGGGCACATCGTCACAGTGGACAAGGATCTCGATTGGCGGGGCGATGTGGCTTATGTGGGGAGGACCATTCATGACGGAGGGTTGCCGTGGCGGGGCAAACTGTATCGCCTGACGATGAGTTGCCCCTCCAGCCCCTGCACGCCCATGAGCTGGGGGATCTCAAATGGATCCGGGCGCAGGCCGACGGAGGTAATCGACACCTTTTCTGATCCGAGCTTGGGAACCCTCGAGGTCGGGCCTGTGACGGCCGCGCCGACGATCACGATCGACGACGCGAGCAAACTCTGGGTCTTCTTTGGCACGGGCCGGTACTTCGGCAATTCCGACAAGGTCGATAACAATGTGCAGCGCCTTTTTGGAATCAAGGATTCCGTGGTGAATGGCACCTGCACGCAAACCAGCTCGACCAGTTGTCAAGATGATGATCTGGTGGACGTGACGAATGCGACCATCTGTTTGGTCTGTGACAGCGGCACCAATCAGGTGACGGATCCGACGAATCCGACCGTCACCACGTTCCATGGCACCGGGACGACCTCGATGGTAGGTCTGGTAGATCAAAGAGACGGCTGGCGTGTCACCCTGCCCACCGGCTCAGGCACCGATGCGGCGGAACGGTCGGTGGTCAGTCCGACTCTGATCGGCGGCACAGTGTTCTTCCCCACGTTCGTCCCGACGAATGACTACTGCGCTTCGACCGGCTTGAGTTATCTCTACGCCCTCTACTACAAGACCGGCACCGCTGCGACGACGCCGGTGGTCGGCACGACGACGGCCGGTGCCAAT
>JAIWOH010000156.1 GCA_020216985.1 Nitrospira sp. | reverse complement strand
GTCAACGTCACGACCAAAGTCGCGCTGGGCGTGGGGTTGGCCTCATCGATGTCCGTCCAGATCGGATCCCAAGGGGCCGGCAATCTCGGAACCGGTGGCACGGGCGGAGGCGGATGCGCCGGCGGCATGACTGGGGCGATTCAAATGAGCACCGGTGCGGCGACTCAGCCCTGCGCGAGCGCGGGAGACTATTTCAGCCGCTACGTCAGTTGGGTCCATCAGCGGGATTGATGGGCGACATCGTCGTTTGCCCGGCGAGAACAGGAAGGGCGCCGTGCTTCGTATAGCCGTTTTCGTGGTGGTCACCGCACTCTGGACGATGACGTCTTGTACGGACCGTCCGTCATCACCTTCTTTAACCTCTCAGGCGACATTGGGAAACCGCCCTCCGACCGTTCTGTCGGCTCGGTTTCTCAGCGATCCCTTGTCGGCAGCGGAGCCGGCGGCCGTCCAGGTCGTTGCCGAAGATCCGGAGCACGAAGCCGTGACCTTGTCATATCAATGGTACGTGGAAGATGTCCCACTCGTCGGTGAAACGAACTCCACATTGTCTTCCGCCAAATTCCGGCGAGGCCAACGGGTGAGCGTGGAGATTACCCCGGCCGATGCCAAGCAAAAGGGGCCATCCTATCGCGTCCCTCCCGTGTCGGTGGGCAACGCGCCCCCGGTCGTTCGCTCGGCCATGATCGTCCATCGCGATGAGTCATCCGGAAACGTGATAGAGGCGTTGGTCGATGCGAGCGATCCCGATCTCGACCCTTTGAGCGTGACCTACCGTTGGTACAAGAACCAGGTGTTGGTGAAAGAAGGCGAAGAAGCGTTGTTCGACGCCGGAGGAGTCGCCGTGGGCGAGACGGTTGTCGTCGAAGTCACGGCTCGCGATCCCAGTGGCACAAGCGGCACGGCGAGGTCCGCTCCCTGGTTGATGGGCAATAGGCCGCCTCGGATCGTCTCGGCCCCGCCGGTTCCCCAAACCTCCGAATCGTACACGTACAGGGTTCAGGCGATCGACGACGATGGAGACGATTTGGTCTATGCGTTGGAAACCGCCCCTGCCGGTATGACGATCGGCGAGCGGACCGGCCGAATCGACTGGCGCGTTCCTCAAGATCAAGCGGGAGTCCAACACGTGAAAATAGTCGTGAGAGACGGGCGCGGCGGGGCCGCGCTGCAGGAGTTCGATCTTCACGTGACCCCGTTGCCTCCCGTCGCCCGGTCGGGAACGTAACCGGGACGTTCCCAGCCCCGCCCTTCCGCTTGTCGGGTATTTTCCCGCTCTGGTAAGATGAAGTCACCGGTTCATGTCGGACGAAGGAGTCCATACCTCGCTTGTGCGCAAACTGAAATTACGAGAGGGCACTAATACCGCCGTCCTGTTCGGTCATCATGATCGGCATCTCAAACTGATCGAGGACGAATTGGGGGTGCGGTTGTCGGCTCGAGGCGAAGAATTGACCATGGATGGTCAACCCGAAGCCGTCCGTCAAGCGGAGCGGGTGGTACTCGAGCTGGCTGCGTTGGCGAACGAAGGGATCATCCTGCAAACAGAAGACGTCACCCATGCTCTAAGTGTCTTGCGACAGGAGCCGGACGCCGCGATCAAGGAAGCTCTCTGCGGGCAGGCGACCATCGTCACCAAAAAACGGCTCATCGGTCCCAAGTCTCCGACCCAGAAAACGTACATCGAGGCGATCAACAAGCACGACGTCGTCATCGCCATCGGGCCGGCCGGGACGGGCAAGACCTATCTGGCTATGGCCATGGCAGTGAGCGCGTTGATGAAAAAAGAAGTCAGTCGGATCATTCTCGCGAGACCCGCCGTAGAGGCCGGAGAAAAGCTCGGGTTTCTGCCCGGCGACCTCTATCAGAAGGTCAATCCCTACCTGCGCCCCTTGTATGACGCGTTGTTCGACATGATGGACGTGGAGCGAGCCAACCGTCTGATCGAGCGGGGCGACATTGAAATCGCGCCGCTGGCGTTCATGCGCGGGCGCACGCTGAACGACTCGTTCGTCATTCTCGACGAAGCGCAAAACGCCACCGCCGAGCAGATGAAAATGTTTCTCACGCGGTTGGGATTCCACTCGAAGATGGTCGTAACGGGAGACATCACCCAGGTGGACTTGCCGAACGACCGGGTGTCGGGATTGATCGAAGTCAAGGATGTGCTCCGAGACGTGGACGGCATCGCGTTCGTACATTTCGACGACAAGGACGTCGTGCGACACCGCCTCGTCCAGAACATCATAAAAGCCTACGATCGCTATCAATCAACCGGCGCCGAGGAGTCTGGTCAAGGCCGACGGCGCGCGCCGTTCCACTCGTCTTCGTCCAGGCATCGCAAGCCGTCTCCGGCCCTGGTGCCATCGGATGATACTCTCGGCCAACCTCACTGATGGCCGTCTTTCTGCGCGTCCGCCTCAAGTGGTTGTCGAAACGACAAAACGCGCTCGTGCGCGCTGCGCGAACGATTCTCGACGCAGTCGGAGAATCGAAATCGGAATTGAGCGTGGAGTTGGTCGGCGACGGGCGGATGCGCCGTTTGAACAGAGTCTATCGGGGAAACGATCGGACCACCGACGTGTTGGCGTTTGCGATGCGGGAGACAAAGTCTCCCTGTCGGAGGCTCCTGGGCGACGTGGTCATCTCCGTGCCGACCGCGATGCGTCAAGCGAAAGAAGCGGGGCGGTCGCTGAATGAGGAACTCGCCGCGTTGCTGGTGCACGGGGTGTTGCATTTGTGCGGATATGATCATGAGAGGAACGAACGGGAGGCCGCGAGGATGAGGCGGCGCGAACGAGCCGTGTTGCGGGCGATGGAAGTCGTTCCTTGCCTGCTGAAACAACGGGTCCGACAAGCAAAAAGGAGACTCTGATCGTGGGGTGGTTTCAGCGGTTGCAAGAGGGATTAGGGAAGACGCGGCAAGCCGTGCGACAATCACTCGACCACATGCTGGGGCGGACGCCGACACCGGCCCTGCTGGAGGAGCTTGAAGCGTCGCTGCTCGGCGCCGACCTCGGAGCCCGCGTCGTGGATCGATTGATCCGCCGCGTCAATGAAGAGGCGCGCGGCGAGGCGGCCTCGTCTTTCCAGGGCGTTCAGAACGTGTTGAGCCGAGCTCTGTACGACATCCTCAAGCAGGTCGCCGGCCCTCCGCTCCTTGAGTTGATCGACCAAGGCCCCCGACCTTTCGTCGTGCTCGCGGTCGGCGTCAACGGGGTGGGGAAAACCACGACGATCGCGAAAATGGCGAGAAGGCTGGCGCAGGCAGGGCGGCGACCGTTGTTGGTCGCGGCTGACACGTTTCGCGCCGCGGCGATCGAGCAGTTGCAGGTATGGGCGGATCGGTTGGAAGTGCCGATCATCCGCCAGCGCCATGGGGCCGATCCCGCGTCCGTGGCCTTCGACGGCCTCGCCGCGGCCAAGGCCCGCGGGACGGACGTGGTGCTCATCGATACGGCGGGCCGGTTGCATACCAAGTCCAACCTGATGGAAGAGTTGCGCAAGGTCAAGCGCGTCGTCGGTCGCGAGTCGCCCGGCGCGCCCCACGAAGTGCTGCTGGTGTTGGACGCCACGGTCGGCCAAAACGCCCTGGCGCAGGCCAGACAATTTCATGAAGCGGTGGGCGTCACCGGCTTGGTGTTGACGAAATTGGATGGCACGGCTCGAGGCGGCATCGTCGTGGCCATTGCCGAGGAATTAAAGATACCGGTCCGTCTGGTGGGCGTCGGAGAAGGGGTTGAAGACCTACAGGACTTCAATCCCGAGGCCTTCGTTGCGGCGCTGTTCGGAGAACCGGCCGCCGGCTCGTAGCCCCTCTTCTTCTCGTTTCGCTCTCTCCATGCTATGCTGCTTCCCCGGTCGGTTTCCCGCTTTGCCCGAACAGCGCGCTCGATGATGTGTTTGTGGCGATGCGGCCGTCACTTGTTGAACAGCATGGCTCATCCTGCTTCCATGGCGTTCGGAACACGGTTTATTTGCTCTGGCATTGCGCTGCTCGTTGTCGGCGCAGGCTGGCCTCATGCCGTGGCCGGCTCGGCTCACTCATCGATTGTGAGCCATGACCTCGAGGTTACGATCAATCCCGCAACCCATGAATTGATCGGGCGTGATCGAATGGTCGTAGCGAGATCCATCGAAGCAGGGACTGTTTCGTTCTCGCTCGCGCCCACCTTGCGCGTGGAATCGCTTGTGATGGTCGGCCAGGACGAATCTCGGGATGGTCGAGAGCAGACTCAGCCGGTGACCTTCTCGATCGATCGGACCGCACATCCGGCGGGGCAACGAGTAGTCGTCTCGTTACCTTCAAGGGGCGGGGAACAGATCACGCTGGACTGGATCTATCGCGGAACCATCAACGATCCGCCCAAGGAGCCGCGCCATCTACGGTTCGTGACACCGGACGAAACCGCCGGCTACATCGGCGAGGAAGGGGTCTATTTGAGCGGCGAGAGCCGGTGGTATCCGGATATCGAGGGGGCCTACAGCGTCTATCGTCTTCATGCTCATGTTCCGGATGGATGGACGGTCGTGACGCAGGGGCGTCGGCAAGCCGAGACGGTCCGTGACGGATGGGTTTCTTCGACATGGGCGGCCGCGGAGCCATCGGAAGCCTTGACCCTGGTCGCCAATCGATTTGTCGTCAGAAGCCGCGATTGGACGAGCCGAACCGGGCAACGGATCGAGCTGGCCACGTATTTCTTCCCCGACAACGCAGGGCTGGCGGATGAGTACCTCGAGGCCACGGCCGCCTATCTCGATGTCTATATCGGGATCTTGGGAGAGTACCCCTTTCATCGATTCGCGGTCGTGGAAAACTTCTTCCCCAGCGGGCTCGGCATGCCGTCGTTTACCCTGCTGGGCAGCGGGAGTATCAAGCGGCACTACGTCCAGCCCTATGCCCTGGGGCATGAAATCGTCCATTCCTGGATCGGCAATTCCGTTTTTCATCGCCAGGGGGCCGGCAACTGGGTCGAGGGATTGACGACCTACCTGGCCAATTACTATTGGCATGAGCTGACCGGCGACGATCGGCAGGCGGCCGAACAGCGACGCATGATGGTGGAGGGCTACAGCCTCTACGTGGAGCAAGACCGCGACTATCCGGTTTCCCGCTTTTTCGCCAAGCATGACGAGAGAGACAACGCCATCGGCTATCACAAGGCTGCCTTCGTGTTTCAGCATCTGCGTCATGAAATCGGCGACGAAGCGTTCTGGCGCGGCGTCAAGATGTTCGCCCAAGGGTACCGCAATCGACCGGCTGATTGGGGGGATATCGAAAGGGTCTTTGCCCGGGAAAGCAAGAGGGATCTCCGTTGGTTTTTTGAGCAATGGGTTGAACGGGACGGCGCGCCGGAACTCTCCTTGGACGCGGTTCATGCCCGTTCGGTTCGGAATCAAGACGGAGGGGAGACATGGCGAATGGCCGTTCGGGTTCGTCAGTCCGGACGGCCGTTTCAAATGGCCGTCCCTCTCCGAATCATTTTGGATGAGGGAGCGGAAACGAGATGGATCAGGCTCGGTCCCGCCCCTGCGACGACCGAAGAGCTTGTAGTCGCGGCTCGCCCGCTTCACGTGCAACTGGATCCCGATTGGATGGTGTTCCGCCGGGTCCCACGCAGCCGGTTGACGCCGATGTTGAACGGATACGTGACCGACGGCAAGAGGACGGTGGCGCGAACCGTCACGGGAGCGGCCAGCCCCTTTCAACTTGTCCTCGACCGGATTGTCGAGAGAGAATCTGAGTGGCCTGAATCGAGAGAGACCGCGATCGTGTCGTTCGGAGAAACGACCCTGCCGCAGGCCGGGTCGATTCTGATCTTGGGAGGCGCCGATCAACGGAACAGGATAGAGCCGCTCGTCAAGGAGTCCTGTGGCGACCTGGTTCGATTCCGCGAGGAAAGTTTTGATGTGAAGGGTCGGACCTATGAAGGTCCCGAGATGGCCGTGCTCTTCACCTGTCGCCGCGCCGCCATACCGGGGAGCGTGGTGACGGTCCTCTACGGCCTAAGTCCGGGGGCGGTTGAGAGGGTGTCGCACTATCTATTTTATTACGGCTGGCACAGTTACGTAGTCTTTAAAAATGGAACCGTGGTGGAGCGCGGGTTGTGGCAGGATGGGCCGGAGGCGAAGGAGGTGAAAGTCGATGGGGCTCGGTAGATCTTGGAGACGTCTCACGTGGGGGCTGGTGGGGGCGTTGTGCCTATCCCTCGGATGTGCGGCCAACGAGGCTCGGAAAGAGTCCGCGAGGCCCGTCACAGATCACTCCGTCGCCGGCTCGACGGAGCGCCACCTTGGCAATATCCGGCAACTGACCTTCGGCCGCCAGAACGCGGAGGCGTATTTTTCGTTCGACGGCACGAAGCTGATTTTTCAATCCACCAATGATTGGACGGAGGGGGCGGCGGTTGCCGATAAACCGGCCGAGGCCGGGCTCGGCTGTTATCAGATGTACGTAATGAATATCGAGACCGGTCACGTTCAGATGGTGAGCACCGGCAAGGGAGCCACGACCTGCGGATACTTTTATCCGGGCGATCGCCGCGTCATCTACGCCTCGACGCACGAGGCCGGTCCGGCCTGTCCTCCCAAGCCGAAGCGGGGTGGAACCTATCGATGGGCACTCGACGACTATGATCTGTACGCGGTGGATCTTGACGGGAACAATTTCAAACGGCTGACGACGACGCCGGGCTATGACGCGGAGGCGACCCTCTCGCCGGACGGCAAGACCATCGTTTGGACGTCGGTGCGGGACGGGGATCTTGATCTCTACACGATGAATCTCGACGGAACGAGGGTCAGGCGGTTGACCGACGACGTCGGCTACGACGGCGGCGCATTTTTTTCACCAGACAGTAGGCGAATCGTGTACCGCGCGTCACACCCGACCGGACCGGAAGAGACGGCTCATTATCGAGATTTGCTGACGCAGGGGTTGGTCGAGCCGAACCAACTCGAGATCTTCGTGATGAACGCCGATGGGTCCGGCAAGAAGCAGGTGACATCGAACAGGGCGTCGAACTTCGCGCCGTTTTTTCATCCGGACGGGCGGCGCATCATTTTTTCCTCCAACGTGGAAACAAGAAATGAAAAGGGCCGACCCAGTTTCCACCTGTACCTCGTCAATGACGATGGGACGGGGCTGGAGCGGGTCACCACGGAAGGCCGCTTCAACAGTTTCCCCATGTTTTCACCGGACGGGAAACGGTTGGTCTGGGTATCGGATCGCAATGCCAAGGAGCCGGGGGAATTCAACGTCTTTCTGGCCGATTGGATCCCCTAGCCCGTGCCGGTGACCGCCGATCAGGACCCAGAAACCTTCTCGGCCGATCGAGCCTCCATCGGCCTTTCTGATGACCGGCCCCGGTCGGGAATCGGCAGACTCCTCGCCTCCGGCTGTTGTTCCGGAGCCGCGCTGATCATTACCTTCCTTGGCTTTTCTCGGTTTGATCTCCCCGTCGCGCGATACGTGCGATCCGTCACGACGTACCGTCCCTGGGAGCAGCTCACCATCCCATGGATGGCCTTTACCAGCAACGCCGGGGACTGGATCGGCGAGGGAACGCACCTGGTCGTCTTCAGCCTGGTCTTGACGGCGGCCGGATGGCTTTGGTCGAAGGAAAAGATCAAAAAGGCGGGCATCGAAACCATGCTGGCGCACGGCCTCGCGGCCTTGATGGTGAACGGACTCAAGCACCTGATCGGCAGACCCCGTCCCAAATTCACCCACTCCGGCGACTGGTCGCTTGCGCCGTCGATGACGTCCGGGTTCGATTCGTTTCCCTCCGGTCATTCGGCGGCCGGTTTTGCCGTCGCGACCGCCTTGGCCAAACGGTTTCCCGCGATCGGTCCGGTCGTGATCGGCATCGCCTGTTTCGTGATGCTCAGTCGCGTTCTTCGAGGGTCTCATTTTCCGACCGACGTGATCGGGGGAGCCGTGATCGGAGTCGTAAGCGGGTCGATTGCTGCGGCTCCCTTGAAACAGTGGAGGGCATCAATCGTGGAAGGGCTGTTGCACTCCGCATGGGGAGCCTGCGCCGCGTTGGCGCTGCTATGGGCCTTGGCTCGCCCCGCGGAAGGAGGAATTGCCGGTGCAGTCCTGGTCGTCTTGGGCTTGGCCGCCACGACCAGCGGGTTATGGCTTCGGCGAATCATGTGGAAGGGCAACGGCGCATCAGGCTTTTCGACGAACGTTTCGCCGCTTCTCATCGCCTATGGCCTTGCCGCGATGACGACGTCGCTCTCCGTAGTGGCGGCCGCCGGGTTGACCTGTCTTGCACATTGGCTTGGCGGCGAGCCGGTCGTTCAAGAAAAGAGGCCGATTCGGTCGTCATGGGCGGCGGCGAAGGAGATCGCTCTCTTGCTCTGCGTGCTGTCTGCCCTGTTGATCCTGTTCGGCGTTCGCGGAGTGCTGCCCTTTCGGTGATCGTTGATCCGCAAGAGGTCGGTGTCGTCCATCATGAAATCAGGTTTTGACGGACGCCGACGCAAAGACACCCACGGTGAGAACGGTCAGTGAGCGGGAAGGATGGGTGGGGGTTGCCGGGACGGCTCCGGTATCGTCACCATCGGTTGATTGGCCAGGAGCACGTAGCCGTGCCGCTTGAGAATCGGTTGAAACGAGGCGGCTTCCTCCGGCAAGGATCCGCGCAGGTCGTCCCGCAAGAGGATCATGGTGCGGCCCGGATGACGCAGGGCCGTCTTGAGCCGATCCACTTCTCCCATTGAAACGAACAGGACCCGGCGCTGCGCGTAAAATGCGATAGAGGGTCTGGTCGTTCCATAGGCGATCAATTGATCGGTCGGATCGAGACTCACGCCGGCCGCATAGGCCAGTTCCTGGGGGGGAGCGATGGCATAGCGGTTGACGCCGGGGATGACGGTATAGAGCGCGAGGAGGAAGACGGCGGCGACCGTTCCTCCCGCGACCCCGAGCGTTACCCGACGTTTTTCACGGTACAACCCGAAATAACCGACCAAGCCCATACCGATCAACACCGCCGCCGCGGCCAGATAGGGGCCGATTCCCAGTTCGAATTCTGTGGCGAGGGGAAACTCATTGAGCAGTTTGCCGGAGAACTTTTCATACAGGATGGGCAAGCAGGCCAATCCGATCGCCAAGAGATAACCGACGATCGTCATGGCGTGGATGGACAGGCGAACTCCTTTCGCAAGCGGTTCTTCACTCGCGCGGAACCAGTAGGATGCCGCCAGTAACGACGCAGCGGGGAAAAGCGGGCCGATATAATGCGGCAAGCGGGTCGAGGAGAGGGTGAAGAAGACGAACGTTCCGATGAACCACAGGGCGGCGAACCATTCCAGTTCTCTTCCCTCCAACGCTCCATCGGCGGTCGTCGATCGGACCGTGTCTGGTGATGAGGGATCGGCAGACTCTGTGTGCGGCCGGCTTCGCCAGTCGAGATAGGCCCGATATAGCGCGGCCGGCAAGAAGGGACTCCAGGGGAAAAAGCCGAAGAACAGCACCGGGATGTAGAACCACAGCCCTGCCCCATGTCCTTCCATCGGGCTGAGAAAGCGGCCGACGGTGTGAAGCTTGGCCTGTGAGCTGTAGGAGTCGCCGTGGATGATGACCATGGCGGCATACCAGGGGATCGTCAGTGCCGCGAAGAGGAGGGCCCCGGCAAGGGGAAAGCCGCGCCGCCAGAACTGCATCCATCGCCGTGCCGCCGTCAGGTAGAGTCCCACCGTCATCAGTGGAACCAGGAATCCAACCGGTCCTTTCGTGAGGGTGGCAACGGCCATGCCGATGTAGAAGCTCCATATCCAATGGCGCTCCGTCCCCGTCCCGTGCAGCCCCAGCCAAAACCCATAGAGCGAGAGGGTGGTGAAGAAGATGAGGACGCTGTCGGTGATGGCCATGCGCCCAAGCGCCAGCATTTCGACGTTCAGCAGCAACATGAACGCGCCGGCGAACCCGACGGCGGTTCCCCGCAAGCGGGAGAGCAAGACGAATTGCATGAGGACCAACGCCACACCG
>JAIWOH010000155.1 GCA_020216985.1 Nitrospira sp. | reverse complement strand
AGCAAGAAGTGGTGGGGCGGGAACTGCCGTACGTGCCGTGCAACGAAAAAGAGGAAGAACAATCGCTCCAACTTTGGCAATCGATCATGCAGGGGGTTCCGGTCAGAAACGTCGAGCTGCGTCGGCATCGGAAGGACGGCTCGACGGCCGAGATCAGTTTTTGGGGCGTGGCGCGCCGCAATGCCGAGGGACGGGTGACGGGGGCATTGGCGTTTTGCATCGATATCACCCAACAAAAACGACTGGAGCAACAATTCCGGCAAGCTCAAAAGATGGAGGCGGTGGGGCGTCTGGGGGGAGGCATCGCGCACGATTTCAACAATCTCCTGACCGTCATCAACGGTTGCAGCGCCTTGTTGCTTGATCGGGTGCGGCGAGAAGACCCGATCCATCATCTGCTCGACGAGATATCCAAAGCGGGAGCTCGAGCCGCCGACCTGACGAGACAACTCCTGGCGTTCAGCCGGCAGCAAGTGCTCAAGCCGCAGCGCGTCGATCTGAATGAGTCCCTCAAAGGGATCACCTCCATGCTCGAGAGACTGATGGGCGAGGACATCGAAGTGATGCTCGATCTTGACCCCGGTCTCTGGCCGATCCAAGTAGACAAGGGGCAAATCGACCAAGTGGTGATGAATCTGGCGGTCAACGCGAGAGACGCGATGCCGGACGGCGGCAAGCTGACGCTTTCCACGGCCAATTTTGTCCTGCATCCGTGGACGCCGGTGTCCAATCCGCTGTTCACGCCCGGCGACTATGTGCAGTTGACCGTCCGCGACACCGGCTTGGGCATGGATCAAGATGTGCGCGCGCACCTTTTCGAGCCGTTCTTTACGACCAAGGAGGAGGGCAAAGGGACGGGGCTCGGGCTTGCGACGGTGTACGGCATCGTCAAGCAAAGCCGCGGCGTCATCTTCGTCGACAGCGCGCCGGGCGAGGGCACGACGTTTGATCTGTATTTCCCGCGCTTCGTCGAGCGGGACGACGAAGTGACGATTGCCGTGTCGTCGCGCCCCGCCCGGGGAGGTGAGCGGGTCATGCTCGTCGAAGATCAGGAGTCGGTGCGGGATCTCGTCGCTCTCGCCCTTGAGGAGTACGGCTATCAGGTGTTTAAAGCGGCGAACGGAGACGAGGCGTTTCGTCTGGCAGCCGTGATATCGGAGCCGATCGATGTCCTGGTGACGGACGTGGTGATGCCGCGGTTCACGGGACCGGTGGTCGCGGAGCGGCTCAGGCGGCGGTGGCCGGGCCTCCGGGTGCTCTTCATGTCGGGCTACACGGAACGAGTCAAACCGATGTTTCTTAATTCGCCGGGCACGCTGTTCATCCAAAAACCGTTTTTGCCGACCGAGTTGGCCGCGCAGTTACGTCGGCTGCTTGATGATACCTTCTGATCGTCACTGACGCGTTTCGTCTTTCTCCTCTGCCGGGTGTCTTCTCCCCTCGAACCGGCCGGACGTTTGCCCGCGGCGTTAACTGTATTGGTCCCACGTGTCGCACTGTTTGATCGCCCAAAACACGGCTTCTTTCAGTTTTTTCAACACGATATTGTCAGGATCGCGGATGGCTTGGAGTTTTTTGTCAAGATCGTACAGCGGTTGGATCGACCGTTTGTCGGGCACTTTTCCCAAAGCCCAAGCGACCTCTGTCAGGACGGTCCAGTCCGTGCCGGGGTCTTGAAGTTTGGCCAGCAGCGGAGGAACGACGGAGGCGTCGCCGGCAATGCCTCCGATCTGTCCGAGCCCCTTGGCCGCCGCCGCTTGAAGGTCCACCTGGGCGGAAGAGTTCAAGATGTTAATAAGTAACGGGATGCTTTCTCTGCCCAGGTTCCCCATGGCGACGATCGCCTGTGTGGCTAAGTCGCGGTCTTTCAGGATTTCTTTGAGTTTGGGCAAGGCTTCGTCGGCTTGCATCTCTCCCAAGAGAGAGATGATTTGTATTTTCCTGGCCTGACTCGTGTTGGGTGAGTCGAGCAGGGCAAGCAGTCGTTCCGGATGCCCCCACTCGGCCGCCAAAAACAGGGGGAACTCATGCCGTTCGAGTTCCTCCGTCAACTTGTCGATGGCGTAGGCGCCGGGGTCGGCGGCCTGCGCGGCTTGAGCGGCGGCCGCGGCGTCGTCAAACCCCGTCCGCACTTCCTTTTGCCACTTGATCTTCATGCCGCTCAACAGATAGGTCAATTGACAGGCCGGACCTTTCCATAATCGGGATGGTGCGTCCGGAAGATCGGCATCGCCGCCGGCCGCGGTCGTGCCTTCCCAGGTCTTGCGTTGCTCGCATTTGACGCGAAAGACGACATCATGGGGTTCTTCTCGATTGAAGACAATGGTATACCCGACTTCGCGAAGCCGGCGTGACACGGTTTGTACAATGGGGCCGGCGTCCACTTCGCCCTTGTCCGTCAGGGCGAGGGCTTCCACCAGGACGACGCGAATCTTTTCCAACTGAGATTTTTGTTCGGGCGTGAAATAATCGCGATAGGCCCGCAAGGGGTCGGTGATGAGTAAGAGAACCAACAAGAGCAAAAAAACCTTCGCCGTAGAGGGTGTTATCATGCGCATCTGATCCCCCTTTCATCGATGGAATCGGGGCGGCGGTATCGCATGGCGCAATTTCGAGAATAGCTTGGAATACAACGACGATAGAGACCGTTCGCGTTTCATTATATACCGGTTGCATTCCGAGTCTCAGAAGCATGTCGGAAGCGAAAGTCGAGCAGGTGGTCGGTTTGAGTAAGGTTTGCTCGGCTGGGCGCTCGGTCGGATTGACAGCCGATATTCTTCAATGGTAGTGTGCCGGGTCGATTGTCGTGCGTTTCGCGCGAACGATTTTTGTTTGTCCCACGATTCGGCAAGTGGATCACCGACAGTGATTAAAACGGTAGTTGCGCGGCGTTACGCACGGGCGCTCTTCGAGCTCCTCGACCCAACCGATATCGAAGCCACTCGAGAGACCCTGAATGGCCTCGGACAGGCTATAAAAGAGTCCGGGGACCTCCGCTACGTTACCGCGTCGCCGGCGTTCAGCGCCGAGGAGAAAATCTCCGTGCTGACGGAATTGAGCGGTCGCTTTCACTGTCCTTCGAAGGGAAAAGCTTTTCTTGGGCAATTGGTCAGGAAAAATCGCATCGGGTTTTTGCCGGAAATTGCCGAGGCATTTGGGAAACTGGTCGATCAATCGAAAGGCGTGCAACAAGTCTCAGTATCGTCGGCTACGGAACCCTCCCAGACCGAGCGGGATCGGACTCAAGCACGACTGCGCGACGCCCTGAAGCGAGAAGTCGCGGTCACGTTTCATACCGATGCGAACCTCTTGGCCGGAGTCCGGATCCAAGTCGGAAACATGGTGGTCGACGGCACGGTCCGGGGCCGTTTGAACGATATCCAGTCATTGCTGACGAGAGAATAGGTCGACGGAGGCAGGATGGCCGTCCGGCATCTCGCCCTCCTGTGGATGAAGGAGTAGTCATGCAGATCAAAGCCGATGAAATCAGCGCGATCATCAAAGAAAAGATTCGGGGATTCGACAAACAAGTCGATGTGAAAGAAACCGGCTCCGTCATCCAAGTCGGAGACGGCATCGCCAAGGTGTACGGACTCGACGGAGCCATGGCGGGCGAGATGCTCGAGTTTCCCGGCGGGCTCTATGGAATAGCGCTGAATCTCGAAGAGGACAACGTCGGCGCCGTGCTCATGGGCGACGACGTCGGGATCAAGGAAGGCGATCCGGTCAGACGGACGGGCCGCATCGCGGAGGTTCCTGTGGGCGAGGCGTTGGTCGGGCGGGTGGTCAACGCGATCGGTCAGCCGATCGACGGAAAGGGGCCGATCAAGTCGCAGCATTTTTCCCGTATCGAGGTGGTGGCCCCGGGTGTGAACACCCGCCAATCGGTGCGCGAGCCGTTGCAGACCGGCATCAAGGCCATTGACGCGATGATCCCGATCGGCCGCGGACAACGCGAGCTGATCATCGGAGATCGTCAGACCGGCAAAACCGCCATCGCCGTCGATACCATCATCAATCAGCGAGGCCTGGGAGTCTTCTGTATTTATGTGGCCATCGGCCAAAAGCGATCGACCGTGGCGCGGGTCGTCAAGACCCTTGAGGAGCACCACGCGATGGACTACAGCATGGTCGTCTCCGCGACGGCCAGCGAGCCCGCTCCCATGCAGTTCCTGGCGCCGTTTGCCGGCGCGGCCATGGGCGAATACTTTCGCGACAATGCTAAGCACGCCCTGATCGTGTACGATGATTTGTCCAAACACGCCGTCGCTTATCGACAGTTGTCGTTGTTGCTCCGTCGGCCGCCGGGCCGGGAGGCGTATCCTGGCGACGTGTTCTATCTGCACTCTCGTCTCCTCGAACGGGCGGCGAAGCTGAGCGATGCGCTCGGGGGAGGCAGCTTGACCGCTTTGCCGATCATTGAAACACAGGCTGGCGACGTGTCGGCGTACATTCCGACCAACGTGATTTCAATCACCGACGGGCAGATTTATCTGGGGAGCGATCTGTTTTATTCGGGCATTCGCCCGGCCATCAACGTCGGTCTCTCGGTCTCTCGCGTCGGAGGGTCGGCGCAAATTAAGACCATGAAGCAAGTGGCCGGAACGCTTCGGCTCGACCTGGCTCAATATCGGGAGATGGCCGCCTTTGCTCAGTTCGGAAGCGAGCTGGACAAGGCGACGCAGATGCAGTTGGCACGAGGGGTTCGCATGGTCGAGCTGCTCAAGCAGGGCCAGTACAAGCCGATGCCGGTGGCCGATCAGGTACTTTCCATTTTTGCCGGTGTCAACGGTTTCCTCGACGACGTGGCTGTCGATAAAGTGCAACAGTTTGAAGCGGATTTGCTGCATTACATTCAGCAGCATCATCCGGAACTGAGGAAGGAAGTGACGTCCATCGGCAAGATCGACGACAAAGTCGGAGGCCGTCTGAAAGAAATTATCACAACCTTTAAGCAGAAGATGGGGTACGGAGCCAAAGCCTGAGCGAAAGGCGCGATAGGGAGGACTTCTCCGGAGCGGATCTTTAGCCTCTCGATCGATCCTTCGAAATAAAACACCATGCCAAGCCTCCAATCGCTCCGCCGCAAGATCGCGGCGTTCAAGAATACCCAGAAGATCACGAAGGCCATGAAAATGGTGGCCGCCGCGAAGCTGAAACGCTCCCAGGACCGCATCCTGGCGGCCCGTCCCTACGCGCATAAAATGCGGGGCGTCTTGAGTAATTTAAGCCAACGAGTGAATCGCGCCGCCCATCCGCTTTTGCAGAAGCGCGAGGGCAAAAAAGTCGAAGTGTTGGTGGTGACGAGCGACCGAGGTCTGTGCGGAGGCTTCAACGGCAACATCGTGCGGCGGAGTACGGAGTTCGTAAGGCAGTGTGAGGCGCGGGGAGTGGCGGTCCATCTGAGCATCGTCGGGCGAAAGGGGCGGGATTATTTTCGCCGCCGCGCGTGGCCGATTCGCCAAGAATGGACGGGGATTTTCGATAAATTGAGTTTCGAGCACGCCATCGATATCGGCGGTGATCTCACGGATCATTTTATCCAAGGCACGTTCGATGAACTCTATGTCGTGTACAATGAGTTCAAGTCGGCGATCCAGCAACGTGTGATTGTCGAGAAACTTTTTCCCGTCGATGCGGCTTCCGAGTTCGGTGTGGCGCCGGTCGAGGGCGCGGCGGGCGGCGGCTATCTCTACGAGCCGGGCGAAGCGGAACTGTTGGACGTTCTGGTGCCAAAGCATTTTCAAGTTCAAACCTATAGAATTCTCCTGGAATCGGCCGCCGCCGAGCACGGGGCACGCATGGCCGCCATGGACGGCGCGACGCGCAACGCCGGGCAGCTCATCAAAAAAGTCACGCTGTACTACAACAAGACCCGTCAAGCGGCGATCACCAAGGAATTGATGGATATCGTAGGAGGCGCGGAAGCCCTGAAGTAGGGACCGTCGCAAGCGCGTTTCGCGACGCGCGAGCAGGAGAAGCGGATGAACCCCAGAGGATCGATTCGTCGGTCAAGAGGCATGGAACCTAGACATCGATTTGGAAAGGTGAAGAATGAGCACAGGTAAGGTTGTCCAAGTCATCGGCCCGGTGGTGGACGTGGAATTTCCTCCGGGGAAATTGCCGAACATTTATAATGCGCTGAAAGTGGAACAGGCGGAGGACAAGGTCGCCGGAAGGCCGGCCATCCGATTGACGCTCGAAGTCGCTCAGCATCTAGGAGAGAATCGTGTGCGAGGCGTGGCCATGTCGTCGACGGACGGCCTGACGCGAGGCATGGAGGTTCACGATACGGGTGCTCCCATTTCCGTGCCGGTCGGACGTGAAACGCTGGGGCGGCTGATCAATGTCCTCGGTGAGCCCGTAGACGAGAAGGGGCCGATCAAAGCCAAGAAGACTTACCCGATTCACCGTCCCGCGCCGAAACTTGAAGATCAAGAAACCAAAACCGAAGTGCTGGAGACCGGCATCAAAGTCGTGGATTTGCTCGAACCCTACAGCAAGGGGGGCAAGGTCGGTCTGTTCGGCGGCGCCGGGGTGGGCAAGACGGTCATCATCATGGAGCTCATCAACAACATCGCCCTCCATCACGGAGGATTTTCGGTGTTTGCTGGTGTGGGAGAGCGGACACGCGAAGGCAACGACCTCTGGCATGAAATGCAGGAGTCCAAGGTCATCGATCCGGATGATTTTACCAAGTCGAAGGCGGCCCTCGTTTATGGCCAGATGAATGAGCCGCCCGGCGCCCGCTTGCGGGTTGCGTTGACCGGTTTGGCCGTCGCGGAGTTTTTCCGAGACGAGGAAAACCAAGACGTGCTGCTGTTCGTGGATAATATCTTTCGATTCACGCAGGCCGGTTCCGAGGTGTCGGCGCTGTTGGGCCGCATGCCGTCCGCGGTGGGATATCAGCCGAACCTCTCGACGGAAATGGGCGCCCTGCAAGAGCGGATTACGTCCACCAAACGAGGGTCCATTACCTCGGTCCAAGCCATTTACGTGCCGGCCGACGACCTGACGGATCCGGCTCCCGCAACGGCGTTCGCGCACTTGGACGCGACGACCGTGCTCTCTCGGTCGCTGGCCGAGCTGGGTATTTATCCCGCGGTCGATCCTCTTGACTCGACGTCTCGTATTCTCGACCCTCAAATCATCGGGGAGGAACATTATAAAGTGGCTCGCGGCGTTCAGTCCGTCTTGCAACGTTATAAAGATTTGCAGGATATCATCGCGATTCTCGGCATGGATGAGTTATCCGAGGACGACAAGATGGTCGTCGCCCGTGCCAGAAAAATCCAGCGATTTCTCTCGCAGCCGTTCCACGTCGCCGAAGCCTTCACCGGCACGCCGGGCAAGTATGTCAAGTTGAAGGACACGGTTCGTAGTTTCAAGGAAATCCTGGACGGGAAGTACGACCATCTGCCGGAACAGGCCTTCTACATGGTCGGTCCGATCGAGGAAGCGGTCGCCAAGGCGGAAAAAATGGGAGTGAAGGTGTAAGGAGCGAAACGATACTCCGGGTAGATGGCGAGAGAAAAGGCAAAATGGCTGGAAAATTCCTCTTGGAAGTCGTTACGCCGGAAAAACTGTTGCTGAGCCAGCAGGTGGATGAGGTCATCGCGCCGGGTCTGGAAGGTGACTTCGGGGTTCTGCCGGGTCATTGTCATTTTCTCTCGATGTTGCGGATCGGGGAACTGCGGTATCGCGTCGGCGATCAAATCAACCATATGGCCGTACTTTGGGGGTATGCCGAGGTGACGCCGACCAGGGTGACCGTCATGGCCGAAATCGCCGAGAAGGCCGAAGACATCGACGTGGAGCGCGCTACGGCCAAAGTGGAAGAAGCGGAACGTCGGCTCAAGCAGGGAGGCCTGCCGTCCGACGTCAAGGAAGCTCAAATCAGCCTCGAAAAAGCCCGCCTGCGGAAAAAAATCGCGGAGCGGGCGCGGAAGGTCGCCCACGCCTAACCGCCTCGTATTCAAGCCTTCGCCTGCGCGGGTTCGCCGCTGCGGTTGTTCAGGCCGTCATCCTCGCCGCTCATTCAATAATCCGGCAAACGTTTCCGGTTTCACGGCGATGCTTCGTGCGACTCAGACCGCCGAGGGCGTGGATCGGATTGAAGGCCGGCCGTTTATGACGAGAGGAAGGCCTCCGTGATCACGGAGTTTGTTATCACGCCAGGCGAACAACCCAAACGCCTCGATGTCTTTCTTGTCAACCGCGAGCGAGCCGTCTCCCGGTCCGCCTTGCAGCGACTGATCGAGCTCGGTCGCATCCGAGTCAACGACGCCGCGGTGAAGCCGAGCCACAAAATCAAACCGGGCGATACCATCACGATGGATATCCCCAAACCGGAACCTCTGGAGCTCAAAGGAGAAGCCATTCCGCTTGAGGTGCTGTATGAAGATGAAGCCGTCCTGGTCCTCAATAAACCCGCTGGGATCGTCGTGCATCCGGCTCCTGGGAACTGGACCGGAACGTTGGTCAACGCACTGCTGCATCATTTCGACGTTTCGGGCGGCACCCTCTCCACCGTTGGGGGGAAAGAGCGGCCCGGGCTGGTTCATCGCCTGGATAAAGAAACATCGGGGATCATGGTTGTCGCGAAAACGGATCATGCGCACCGACATCTGGCCACGCAATTTCAGCGCCATACGATCACCCGCGTGTATGAAGCCTTGGTGTGGGGAGCCCCAAAGAAAACCCGCGGGGTGATTACCCTGGCGATCGGTCGGGACGTCAAAGAACGAAAAAAAATCTCCTCGAGGACTTCACGGCCCAAGGAATCGATCACGGAGTATCGAGTCGAGCGACGCTACGGCAACCTGGCGGCCCATCTTTTGCTTTATCCTCAAACGGGCAGAACCCATCAATTGCGTGTTCACTTGCAGTCTCTGGGTCATCCGATCCTGGGCGATCAGACCTATGGCGGCGCCAAAGTCAAAATGATCGGACCGCTCGCCGTTCCGCGCGTCATGCTCCACGCGAGAACCCTTGGATTTCACCATCCCTTGACGGGAGACTTTAGAGAGTTTACTCGCGAATATCCGGCCGACATGGAAGCCATCGCCGAAGAACTGGAGCGACTCGCGCGGGGCGGCTAAGGCAGACGCTTCAATTACCATGGAGGGATTTCATATGCGGATCGGAGACGTGCTCGATGCCGTCGGCGGGCTGGTGTCGAGGATTAAAGAGTATGCGGCCAAGCTGCCTGCCGTCGTCAACCTGTCGGTCGCGCCGACTGGGATCAAACCTCCTCCGGAGGCCGTCGAAGCCTACGATGACCTGGTGATGCGTCTGCGCAACAGGATCATCGGTACGCCGTACAAACACCTGAGTGCCCCGTTGCTTGAGTCTCTTGAAGCCTTTGAGTCCGGGAGATTGCTGGAAACGGTGCAGCCGCTGCTCTCGCTGCTGGATCAGATCCAGCAGATGATCAAAGAGCGAGACATCGAAGCGCAGCCCGTGGATGAGAAGCGTGTCGATGAATACCGAAGGTCGCTTCGCAAAATTCTGCCGGGCAATAGGCCCGAACTGGAAGAAACCGGAGAGGCGTGAACCGGCGCCTCGCGCGCGTTGCGCGCAAGGCGCCTTGATCAATGACCCATCTTTGGCCCTGCGGCATTTGCTCCTTGAGAGACGAGAGGAAACCGGACCGCGGATCGGCAATGGGGGCATTTGGCGCGGATGGTGGCGTCGTCCAACATCTCATAGTGTTCGGAAGTCAGCCACATCAATCGAAAGCATTTCGGACACGTACGGACTTGCGTTGACATGATGTTCCTCGTACACTCCCTCCTGGCGGCTGTTACGTGTGCTATAGAGGATAATCTAGTATAAGATGCGAGCGCCCCTCAAGCCCGCAATTCTCTATTCGGACGATACCCCGCCCAAGGCGGATCAACTGCTCGGTCTCTTTCATCAGGCTCCCTGGGCCCAGGATCGGACGGCCGAAGAGACGGAAGAGATGCTTCGTCACACCGATCTCGCCGTCTGTGCATGG
>JAIWOH010000154.1 GCA_020216985.1 Nitrospira sp. | reverse complement strand
GACCGCGAACGCTTGGTCGGATTCGGCCGTGTGTTGACCGATTTTGTTTATCGAGCGACGATCTGGGACGTGATCGTTGATCGGGCTTATCAAAAACAAGGAATCGGCTCGGAAATCGTTCGACGAATCCTGGATCATCCGCGATTACAGAGAGTCGAACTCTTTTGGCTGTGCACGAGGCGCCCCGGTTTCTACGAAAAGCTGGGTTTCAGTTCAAAAGAGCAAACGGGGATGGTCTTGGCCAGAAACACCCAGGCTCGCCAGGAGTGATCAGAAAAGGCGTCTCGGCCGTGGTCGGCGGCAAAGGCGCTCTCTGCGGCATGAGGGACGTCTCTAAAAGAAGGCCTTCACGCCGAAGAGGAATCCGAAGGATGAGAGGTTCCAATCGTTGATTCGAAACCGGTCATCAACATGTGCATGACCGTCGTTTCGCTTATAGGCCCATTCGGCATTGACCGCCAGGTGCCTGTTCACCAGATAGTCCACACCCCATCCCAGCCTCCAGGCAAACGTATTGCTGGGGCTGATCTCGTTAGAAATCGCCTCACTGAAACTGTTCACGTTCACGCCGAAACTCATGTTGACATAGGGGACGACCGATCCCAATTTAACGGGGCGCAGTTCGATGGTCGGAAGCACCGACACGGTATGTTGACTTCCTATGTCCAAAGATAACTGTCGATCCTCGGCATCAACGCCGTGTCGCTCCCACTCCACCATGAGGCCCACCAAAAACCAACGGTTGAGGCTGTACAGAGCCTGAACATTGACGAGCGGGCCGATCCCGGCGGAGCCTCTGTCAAAGCCTGAGATGCCGACCACGTCGTGCGAAAGGGATTGTGTGGGGACGGCAAACCCGGCTCGTGCCCCCAGAACCCACGTCTTCGGTTGGATCCCTCCAAACGATTGAAGGTCTTCGGCGGCCCGAAGCTGCCCGCTCGGAGCCAGCACGCTCACCATGCTGACACACAGGAATGCGACAAGCCATGAGGGTTGACATTTGACTCTCATCGGACGATTCCTCCTTTCCGGCGTGACAACACGCCGATCGAAACGGCAGGTTCCTTGTCGCATAATTCGCCGGAATGGTCAAATCGCGGTCTTCCATTCCATTCACTTGCCACCCACCGGCTTGCCTGCGCGGGGCTGGTCGTTGAAAAGAGAGAATCGCCAAAGCCCGGAGGCGGGAGAAAATCAGCGGGGATGGCCGGAACTGATTCTCAATCTTTTTGGTGAAATCACGAGCGAGAAAAAAAACACCGCCGTCGCCAGCAGCACAATCGATGGTCCCGATGGAATGTCCCAGACCGTCGAGACCACCACGCCGGTCAAGGCCGTCGCCGTTCCGATGATCACCGAGTACAGGGTCAGGGCCGTCAGACTGTGCGTGAGTTGATAGGCCGTTGAAGCGGGGATGAGAATCATGGCGAACACCAAGATGGCCCCGACGGTTTTCAGCGCGACCACGACAGTGAGCGCCACCAGCGTCAGCAGAAGGAAAAAAATTCGGCGCGCCGGAACGCCCGACGCTTCCGCCATCTCTTGATCGAACGCGATGAAAAGCAATTCTTTCCAGAAGGCGATCAAAAGGCCGAGCACCAGCGCGGCCAACCCTCCGATGAGGAGCAATTCTTCGCCGGTCACCGAGAGCACGCTCCCGAACAAATAGCCGTACACTTCGGCGTTGTAAGTTTTCATCAGGCCGATGAACACGATGGCCAGCGCCATGGTGGCCGTGTACAGAATGCCGATCGACACGTCCAGTTTCATTCGGCCCTGTTCCTCAAGCCAGCCCGTGATCCAGACGGTCGCCACGCCGAACGCGACGGCCAACAAGAGGGGAGGCCATCCGATGAGATACCCCAGGGTCACGCCGGCGAACGCCGCGTGAGAGGTTCCGGCTCCCACGAACGCCAGGCCGCGCAGCACGACGAAGACGCCGATCAGTGAGCACAGGCCTCCCACCATTGCCGCGGCAAGAAGGGATCGCTGCATGAAATCGTACGCGAACAGTTCCAACATCAGATCGATCGGTTCATGTCCGTTCAGTGGGAATGATGATAGTCTTCGACAATGACCAGGTCCTTGTCGGAAATGACCATGCCTTTCCCATAGACCTGTTCGAGGATGTTCGGTTTGAGAACATCGGCGGGAGGGCCCGCCGCGTGCAGGCGGGTCTTGAGGAGGACGAGACGATCCACCCGCGACCGAATCATATTGATATCGTGCGTGATCAGCAGCACCGTCAATCCCAGCGTTTCGTGCAGGTGTTGGATCAGCTCGATGACGTTATGCTGCATGGGAAGATCCAGCCCCGTCGTCGGTTCATCCAGCAAGAGGACCTTCGGTTGTTGGGCCAAGGCCCTCGCGATGAACACGCGTTGCTGTTGGCCCCCAGACAAATGACCCAACGCGGTGTCCTTATGCCGTTCCATGGCGACGAGAGCCAGCGACTCCAAGGCGATCCGGCGGTCCTCTGGTCCGGGGCGGTGAAACAAACCCAACGCGCCGTATCGGCCCATCATCACCGTCTCGAAGACGGTGACCGGAAAGTCGCGATCCACGACGCCTTTCTGGGGAAGATAACCGATCTTCGCCCGGTGATGGCATCGGAGTTCTTGGCAGGCGCAATCGAAGATATGGAGCTGCCCTTTAATCGGCGCAAGAAGTCCGAGCACCGCCCGGCACAGGGTGGTCTTGCCGGAGCCGTTCGGGCCGATGACACCGATGAACTCACCGGCTTCGATGGAAAGGGTGATGTCTTCCAGCGCCGTCACGCCGGGGAATCCGAATGAGGCGTGGTCAAATCGGATAATCGGCGGACGAGGCCCTCTCGGCATAGAGTGTCGCTCTTTTTCATGTCGAGGGAAGAGCATCGCGAGAAGAGAGCTACCGCTCCAGGGCGTCAGCCAATTTCAGCACATTGTAGCGGAGCATGTCGAGGTACGACTCGGTCCCCGGCAAGCCTCCGGGCAGGGTGGTCAAGACGACGACGCTCGCGCCCGTTTCTTTTGAGAGGAGGTTGGGGATCCGCTGACTCAACTGAATTTCGGAAACGATGACTTTCAGCCGATCTTTTCTGATCTTGCCGATCAGATTCTGTAATTGAAGGGCGGACGGTTCCGTTCCCGAGTGGATTTGAATCGTCGCCGCGATCTCGAACCCGAACCGCTTGGCCAGATACGGCCACGCGGGATGGTGCGCGACGATGCGCCGGTCCGTCAGTCGGCCGACACGATCCAAGAGCTCGCCTCGAAGCCGGTCCACTTGTTCGCGATAGGCGGCAAGATTCCGCCGGTATTCGTCCGCATGGAGAGGATCAATCTCGATCAAAGCGTCGGTGATGTGCCGCAGCATGATTCCGACGTTGTCAGGATCCATCCAGATATGGGGATTCCCTTGTGAAAGGGGCTCGCCGTTTCCGTGCCGCGCATCGTGTCGGTCGTCCGAATCATCATGGATCAAGGGGACTCCCTGCGAAGTGGTGACGACTCGCAGGGACGGGCTCCCCGCGTTTTTCACCAGCGAGGCGACCCACACTTCGAGGCCGAGGCCGATTTCGAACAACAGCCTCGCTTTGCGCACCGCGACCAAGTCCGTGGGCTTGGGCGAGTACGTGTGTTCGTTTTCCAACCCGGTGAGCAGCGATTTCACGTGAACGCGGGAACGTCCGACTTGCTCGGTCAGATCTTTCAGCACGGGAATGGTCACCACGACCTCGATGGGATCCTGAGCCCTCGCGACCGAAGTTCCGCCCGCCAATCCGACCAGAAAGCATGCAATGAAAAAAGAAACCGGTGACCGCTGATATCGAACCCGCGACATGGGGGAGGACGGTAACATCCGACTTGGAGGATGTCAACGTAAGCGGGCCCGAACCGGTTACACGAGCGTGGCTGCACAAAGGATTGCTTGACCATCCGGCGGAGTTCCATTAGCGTAACCGCGTGGATGCAACGACCGGGAGATCCCTCGAAGAAAGGATGGCGTCATTGTGAACGTTGTCGGGCTGATGTCGGGAACCTCCGGTGACGGAGTCGATGCGGCGTTGGTGGAAATCCGGCGAGAGAAATCCGCGCTTCGTGTCAAAATGATCGCGTTTCACCCGCTTCCGTACCCGAGATCGCTCCAGCAACGGATTTTGGCGACCTCGGTCTCGGGGACCGTGGCGGAGGTGTGCCATCTCAACGTGCTGTTGGGAGAATGGTTCGCCAATGCGGCGTTGGGGGTGATTCGCGCCGCGTCGTTGCAGCCGAAAGACGTCGACCTGATCGGATCGCACGGCCAAACCGTGCATCACCTTCCGTACGGGATCAAGGACGCGGGTGTCGGAGCCGTGCGCTCGACCCTTCAAATCGCGGAGCCGGCCGTCATCGCCGAACGGACCGGTATCACCACCATCGCCGATTTTCGCCCCCGTGACATGGCTGCCGGCGGGCAGGGAGCGCCGCTGACGCCGGCGGTCCATGCGCTGCTGTTCCGGCATGCCCGTCGGGCTCGGCTGATCGTCAACTTGGGCGGTATCAGCAACGTCACGTATTTGCCGCGCGGATCGGGATATGACGGAATCGTCGCGTTCGATACCGGCCCGGCCAACATGGTGCTGGACGGGCTCATGGCATGGAGCACCAACGGACGGATGGCGATGGACCGCGAGGGGCGATTGGCTTTCCGAGGGCGGGTCGACGGCAGGTTGCTGGCCAAGTTGCTGGCTCATCCCTATCTGTCCCAGCCTCCCCCCAAATCAACCGGACGGGAGGTGTTCGGAGCCAAGATGATCGACGAATTGACGACGATGCCGCAGGCGCAACGGTTGACGATCGAGGATCTGCTGGCGACGTGCAGTCGATGGACTGCGGAAGCGGTCGGAACGGTTCGGCGATGGATTACAGGGGGAATCGATGAAGTCATCGTCGGCGGGGGAGGCGTGCGCAATCGAGCCATCATGCATCATCTCGCCGACGTGTTCGCGCCGACGCCGGTGGCGCCGTTCGAATCGTATGGATGGGACAGCAAGGCCTTCGAGGCGGTGGCTTTTGCCGTCTTGGGCTATCAAACGGCGACGGATCAATGCGGGAACGTGCCGTCGGTGACCGGCGCGGCGCATCCCCGTTTGTTGGGCTGCATCGTTCCCAACGGACCGGGATGGATGGAACGTCTGCGATTCCGAGCCGCAAAGAAGTGACCGGCGATGAAGGATCTCGTCATAGGGGGCGCGGCGGCGGCTGTCGTCATTTTGTGGTGGCTTGTCGCCAAATCGAAGACGTCGGAGGGCTCGGTGGCTGATTTTACATTGCCGGCGACGGCGGTCGTCACCGCACAGCCCTTGCTGACGGACGAGGAGAGTTCGTTCTACAACCGATTACAGATTGCGACTCAAGACCGCTATCTCATTTTTGCCCACGTTCCTCTCTGGTCGTTTGTATCCGTCGATGTATCGGGGAAACATCGAACCCGGATTCTCAAGCAGCTCGTGTTGACGCGTGTCGATTTTGCGCTGGTGCATCCGGGATCACGGCATGTGGAGCAAGTCGTGCTGCTCCAAGGGGAGTCTTCCGATACGACTCAGAACGATCGCCACCGCGTCGTGGAGTCGGTCATGGCCGCCGCTGGCATCAGGGTGGCCAAGGCGCGATCGACTCGCTCGTACACCATTCCGGAACTGATCGATCTCCTGGGGCTATCCGAGGAGGAGCCCACGTTGTGAGAAACAGGGGCCCGTTCCGACCGCCGGCCGCCTAGTCGGATTCTTGCGGGGCCTGTTCGGACTTGATGGCCGTCTCAACGGCCTTCTGTGCCAGCTCCGCTTCCGAACTGCCGGGATATTGATCGATGACCCGGTCAAACATCATGCGAGCCTTTTCATGATCGCCCAATTTTGCATAGATTTGCCCGAGCTTGAGCGTGGAAGCGGGCAGTTTCTGGCTGAGCGGGTAGTACATGAGGACGTTGTAGAATGAATCCAATGCGTCCTTGTATCGACGCATTCGAAACTGGCATTCACCGATCCAGTATTGAGCATTGGCGGCCAACGAAGATTGGCCGTGCAGCTCGATGAAAAGCCGAAACCCCGCCAGCGCCGCTTCATAATCCCGCTGCTTGAATTCCTCCATGACGCGATCGTACAGACGTCGCGACGTGTCGCGCATGTGGCCTGAGGCCCCAAGGGACTCATCGGCCGTTGACAGGATGATAGAGAACAACAAGAAAATTGCGATCATCGTCTGTGCCATAAGCGTGCCTCCATACCGGCTTGGCCACGGTCTCAACAAGAAGGCACTCTCGCAATCGCCGTGCCATGCTCGGTGGGCGGAGGGCGGAGAATTTCCATGAAAACAACTTGTTCGAGAGCCGGGACTGGTGAGAACCGGAAGAAGTTCTATGTCGATGCCATGGAAGAGACAGAATTGTACGGGCTCCGTCTCTTTTTCGACCGGGAGCGTCTCGGGCGGCGTGATCGAGGGACAGGCTCAAAGGTCCGTTATCCGTGAGGACGGCGCAGAGAGGCTTAGAACGACTTGACGCGAAAGGCTGGTGAAAAAGAGCGGGTGGCCACGTGAAACTGAAAAGTGTTTCCCCCCAGTTGTTTGGCGCGATACATGGCGGCGTCCGCGTGTCGTAGCAGATCGTCGATGTCATGATCGTCCAGCGGATAGACGGTAATGCCGATGCTGATTCCGATGGAGGCCCGTCCCGATTCGAGAAGAAACGGCTCGGCTATTGACTTGGTGATTCGCTCGGCGACATGAACGATATCGTCTTCATGAGAAAGACCTTCCAGGATGATCGTGAATTCATCGCCGCCCATGCGCGCGACCGTGTCCGCTTCGCGCACGCACGTTTTGATCCGATCGGCGGCGGTTTTCAACACGTGATCGCCCGCTTCGTGCCCCAACGTATCGTTGACGGCCTTGAATCGATCGAGATCGAGCAGCATGAGCCCCAGCGATTGCCCGAGCCGTTTGCTTCGCGCCATTGCGTGGAGCAACCGATCACGGAACAGCGTGCGATTGACGAGGCCGGTCAACTGGTCGTACTGAGCCAAGTAGGTCAGCCGTTCTTCGGCCCGCTTCCGCTCGATGGAGTAGCGGATCGAGCGCGCCAGCAATTCGCCTTGGTTCCGTCCTTTGACGAGATAGTCTTGCGCGCCGGATTGAACGGCTTGAAGAGCCAAGGCTTGATCGCTCAGCCCGCTGAGGACGATGATCGGAATTCTGGGGTTTGCCGTTTGGATCTGTCCGAGAGAGGCGAGTCCGTATCCATCCGGAAGAGAAAGGTCCAACAGAACGGCGTCGAAGCGATCGCGGGCGAGTCGGTCGATGGCTTCATCAAGGCGCACGACGTGCGTGACATCAAATGACCCGACGCTCCATTCGGCCAAGATGTCTTGGGTCAACAGGGCGTCCGTTTCATTATCCTCGATCAGCAAAATCTTGAGCATCGACGTGCCGCGAATTTCTCTCGGTGAAGATCCGGCCGACCCCTTGAGGCGACGTCTGCCATCCCTTCTACAAGTATAGCCGATGGAGCCGGATCAACAAAAAAATCGAGCCGTTTCGGCAGTGTGATGGTGAAAAGCTGGAAGATAAAGTCGGAGGATAAGAAGGAGCCCCCGGATCAATCAGCGGCGCCCGCGTCTTTCTTCCGATGTCAGGAGCCCTTCATCAGGAGGCTCGCGCCGTTCGGATAGGCGCCGATCGGAGGTTGTTCGGGGCCGATGGCGGCTTCGCAGGCATAGCCCGGTTCCAACGGCCAGAGCAACGAGCGTCCGGCAAGATTCCCTCGCATATGGATATAGCGGAACGTGACGCCCAGGCGGGCGGCGTCCTCCTTGACCTTTTGAACGCAGGCGTCGGCCGAGTAGGCGCGGCGGGCAATCAAAATGGGGGATCCCGACTCACTGTGAAACATCACGAACTCACCGGCGCAGCCCGGGAGAAGGGCCACCGCCAGTAACAACCAAGCCAGTGATCGGCCTTTTGTTCCCATGAGACTTCTTTCGATCGTCGCGACACCGAGCATTGATTCCAAGTGCCTCAGTGCACGACTTTCAAAGTATAGCATTCCAACGGCCCGCGGCTCTATGGAAGAAGCAGGCGGGTCAATGCGATGAACTGCTCGACAGAGAGGGTTTCGGCTCGGATTTCCAAGGGAAGGGCCAAGGCCCGAAGAGCCGTCAGGACTGCTTCTTGGGGATACCCTTGGTTTTTAAGGGAATTGACGAGGGTTTTTCGTCGATGGGCAAAAGAGGCTTTGACCAAGGAGGCGAACCGGAATTCCTCTTCAGGCGAAAGGATCCGCGCCTCTCTTGTGTGCAGGATGACGACGGCCGATTCCACTTCCGGCCGGGGCCGAAAACATCGAGGCGACACCTTGAGCGATTTCTCGATAGTCGCCGCGTATTGAGCCATGACAGACAAAACGCCGTAGTCGGACGTCCCAGGCTTCGCAATCAAACGGTCCGCCACTTCGTTCTGCAGCATGAGCACCAGCCGAGGGAACCGCCGCCGGTGCTCCAGCAATCTGAACACAAGCGGCGTCGAAATGTAGTAGGGCAGATTCGCCACCACGACCGTGCCGATCGGAAGTTCCTCAAACGGATAAACCATCGCATCCGCCGGCACAAGGTGGAGGTTGGAACGACTGAGATCCCGTTCGATCAGGTAATCATAGAGGCGACGATCGATCTCAATCGCCGTCACACAATTGGCGACTTGGCACAGTTCGACGGTGAGAATTCCTCGGCCCGGTCCGATCTCCAGCACCGAATCCTTGGAGGTGAGAGCAGCCAGCGAGACGATTTTACGGGCGATGTTAGGATCGATCAGAAAATGTTGGCCCAGGCGCTTGATAGGGACGGGCGGTGCGCTCCTCTCCACCCGTCAGTCTCCTGGGTGAGAGGTCTCGGTCAGGCGCTTGGCCAAGACCGTAAGGGGAGTACGGTAACAGTCCACCAGATCGGTGAATTCCTCAACCAAATCGTTGGTAAAGGACGGGCCGGGCCGGATCGCGGCGAACGCCAGTCCTTCTTGCCGTCCCACGGTTTCGGTCAACAGGGCGGCGGTCTTGCTTTTCCATTGTGCGATTCGTTCCGCTCCGGCGACCGTGTTGAGGTCGAGCAGCGTCCGTCGCTCCAGGGCGTCCAGTTCCTCGAGTTGTTGCCGAACGACGGCGAGGGATCGGGAACGATCGTCCGTCATGAGGGAGAAGCCTCCCCCCGCCCGCGTGATCGGCATGTGCGGGTTGCGGCGATTGTCGCGGCCAGTTTGATCGCTTCAAACAGACTGCCGGGATCGGCGATGCCTTTTCCCACGATGTCGAACGCCGTCCCGTGATCGACCGACGTGCGAATGATCGGCAAGCCGACTGTCAAGTTCACGCATTTGCCGAAGGCCACCAATTTGAGCGGAATCAATCCTTGATCGTGGTACAGAGCGACGACGGCGTCGTATCGGCCGTTCGCCGCCTTGCCGAACAGGGTATCGGCGGGCAAGGGATCGCTGGCGTCGATGCCGTGCGCTTGCGACGCTCTCGAGGCCGGAAGAATCACGCGGGCCTCTTCGTCGCCGAAGAGACCATGCTCGCCCGCGTGGGGATTGAGCGCTGCGACGCCGATCCGAGGGTGTTTAATCCCGAACAGACCCGTGAGCGCCATGTGGGCCAGCCGGATGGCCTTTTCAATTTTGGCTTGGGTCAGCGAGGCCGGGAGATCCTTGATGGCGAGATGAGTCGTGGCGAACATGACGCGCAACGGTCCGCCGACGATCATCATGCCGGATTCCTCGGCGTGAGTCAGGTCGGCCAGCAGCTCCGTGTGGCCCGGATAGCGGCAGCCGGCCAAGTTGATCGCTTCTTTGTTGATCGGCGCGGTGACGATGCCGTCAAGAGAGCCGGCAAGGGCCAACTCGACGGCCTTTTTGATAAAAGAGACCGAGGCTCCGCCGCTGGAGGCAGCCGCGACGCCGGGTGTAAACAGCTCTAACGGACCGTCGAGGGGATC
>JAIWOH010000153.1 GCA_020216985.1 Nitrospira sp. | reverse complement strand
AAGCACCGCAAGGGTCCTGTCGATCGGCTGGAGTGAGTCGAGGCTCTCGATCAAGCGAACGGTCAGGGGCAGTTTAAGACTGTGAACCGTATGCTCCATCACGGCGGCCGATCCGATCACCACAAGCCGGCACAAAGAATGGAGGCTTCGGTCGGCGGCGGCTTTGGCGATCACTTCGGGTCCGATCCCCGCCGGATCTCCCATTGTGATGCCGAGCAGGGGCGGTTGAGAGGATGGCGTTTTGATCGGTCCGGCTGTCATGGTCGGCGTTGATGAATCAGGGACGAAGAGCAAGGTACACCGTGTACCCGATGTAGAGCAAGGCGCCGCTTCCGAGGAGCCAGGCGCGCCAATAGCCACCGATGAACAACTGGAGCAGGTAAAAACTCGCCGCCTGCAGGGCCAGCACCATCGTCGAACTAGCCGAGGCCGTAATCACCCAATCGGTCCCGATCAGGCCGACGGAAACCGGGATGGTGCCTTGAAAGACCATCGCCCCCGTGACGTTGGCGACGGCCAGACGGTCTTTCTTCCGGTAGAGCCAGAGGAAACTGTTCGACATCTCGGGGAGCTCGGTCGCGAGCGGGGCGATCAAGAGCGCCAAGAGCAGCGGAGAAATCGCAAAGGCGCCGGCCATCGATTCCGTCGCCGTCACAAACAGGTGCGCCCCCAAAATCAGTCCGGCCAGGCCGGTCAACGTTTGCAGCCCGATCATCAGGTGGGGAGGCGTGGTCTTTGATTTTGCGAAAATGAGCGGCTCCGGCTGGCTGCCGTCTCCATCCTCCTGCGGGGCGCTCAGCTTCAGTCTCATGTAATAGATGTAGAGGCCGGCCAGGACCACGGCTGCGATCAGATGCACGAGTCGATAAGGACTGTAAATACAGCCCAAGGCGATGATGTAGCCGACCAGAAAAAATCCCAGGTCTGTCACCACTTCGCTGTAGTTGAGGTGGAATCGTGTCGTCCGCTTCCCGGCCCAGGCGTAGAGCAGCAGGAGAATGGCCAGAAGGGGGAGGACCAGCGTACTGAGCATGAACGGTGCTCCCAGAATCGCCCCCAGTCCGACGTCAACTTCATCTTGGCTTTCTCCAAAAAAGATCGCGATGATCGGGATGGACGTTTCAGGCAAGGTGGTGCCGATGGCGGCGAGAATACTGCCCACCGCGCCTTCCGAAATACCCCATCGTTTGCCGAGCCATTCGATTCCGTTGGTAAACAACGTGCAGGCGCCCAATGTCACGGCGATGGAGATGAGAAACAGCAGCGCATAAAACAAAGCATTCATAGGTATGGACCGTGGAGCGGGTCGTTCCTTTCCTCGAGATCAGCTCTTCAGTTTGATCTCCGTTGTCGCGTTTCGTTCGTCCTTCGACTGGCGTGGTATATGCGGCAGGCCTCCTCCATCACGCTTCTGAGAGACAGTCCAGTACGGTCGGCGACGGCCTTGCAGTCGCGATACTCGGGAGCCGCCTTCTCCGTCCCATCAACCATCGTGGCGACCTTCATGTGGACTGTGCCGCCGGAGACCTTCATCGACACGATACGCCGGGGGAGCACCAGCCTGGATAGTTCTTGCACGCGCACGCCGAGCGTGGTTGTCTCCTTGAACAACACATCGAGAATCGCTTCACTCCGTTCCGGCGCGGCCAGGCAAGTGAGAATCACGCCGGGCCTGCTTTGTTTCATGATGGCCGGGATCAGTGCGACATCCAAAGCGCCGGCTTGAAACAGGCGATCCATGACGTGCTCGTAAACCTGCGGGGCCAGGTCGTCGAGGTTCGTCTCAATCTGGATCACGCGGTCAATCGCCCGGCCGCCGCCGGCCATCGGCTCGGAAAGGAACACGCGCAAGACGTTCGGCCAATTCTCCGGATCGTGATCGCCGGCGCCGCACCCGACCGCCGCGATTTTCATCGTCGGAGTCGAACCGAATTCCGATACGAGGGTTCGCAACAGCGCCATGCCGGTGGGGGTGGCGAGTTCGCAACGCGGCCCCTCAGAATAGACAGGAATCCCTTTCGCCAGAACCGCCACGGTCGGTCCAGGGACCGGTAATAGGCCGTGGGACGTGGGGACCGTTCCGCTCCCCACATTGACGGCGGAGGCCGTGGCGTCGGTGACGTCCAGGAGATGGCAACCCAGCATGCTGCCCACCACGTCGATCAACGAATCGATGACTCCCACTTCATGAAACCGAACCTTGCGGTCGGCTGTGCGGTGGGCCGTTCCCTCCGCCTCGGCCAATCGATCGAACACGTCAAGGCTCCGTTGTTTGACGGCGGGCGGCAAGGCACCGGCGGCCACGATCCGGCGGATGCGAGGAAGCGAAAGGGGGCGCTCGAATCCCTGTCGGATGACGACGTCGACCTTCGTGGCATCCAACGATCCCCGACGCACGGTTCGCTTGCGCAGTCGGTAGCCGTTCAACTTCAGGCCTTTGAGTCCGTTCACCAATGTGGTCCAAGGCAGTCCGGCGTCGACGAGCGCACCTAGCATCATGTCGCCGCTGATGCCGGAAAAACAGTCGAAATGCAGATGGCGCCCCACCGGTCTCCTCTTCGCGAAATGGCCGATCATCTTACCCAAGGGAACGGCGCGCGGCAATTCGTTTTCGTCGTCTCGTTGACAGCCTCCCGGCGCTGTGTTATCCGAAACGGCACGACCGCGCGACGTCATCGGGGATCTTGCTCGCCTCATGAAGACCGAAAACGCACGACCGTTCCCACGGTGTATCAGACGGTTGACGTCGCCGCGTCACAGGGGGCCGGGATTCCATGCATCTCCGCCGCGGGCGGTTTTGTCGTGGACGGCGGTGCTGGGCCTCTGCCTCGCCGTCTTCGTGTCGATCGACGGCGAAGCTCGAACCAAGCCCGATCGCGTTCCGCGCCCGGAACCGGAGCTCAAGATCGTCGATCTGAAAATGGATCCCCTTCCGTTTGAACCGGGGAACGGGCCCTTGCAAATCATGGTGACCGTGCAGCTCCCCAAAGAGTTGGACGAGGCGTTTATTCTGGAAGTGACGTCATTGATCAGTTCGCCGTCCAAAACGTCGCTTCGCTTCCTGACCCACCGACAGCCGGTTGAGATTCCACAGGGAGAAGAAGGCCAAGCGGATCGGTCGAGACTGTCCGTCGAGCTCCTCTGGGACGGGCAGGACCACCGCAAACAACAAGCCGCGGCGGGCATCTATTCTTACGAAGTCCGGACAAAGTTGCTTGCCGACAGTGAAAAGGGCCCGCGCACCATCATGGTGGCATGGCCCAAGCGCGGTACGTTGGAAGTCAAATAACGGTTGGGTGACAAACGATCGGGGGAAAAATCGAGATACGTCGGCAAAAGCAGCTATGCGCCCACTGTTGTTCCATCTTTCAGCCCCAGCGTGTTAATCCGGTGGGCCAGACAGCCTGCCCCGAAGCCGTTGTCGATGTTCATGACTCCGACGCCGGCCGCGCAGGAGTTGAGCATCGTGAGCAACGCCGACAACCCGCCGAAACTCGCTCCATAGCCGCGACTCGTGGGGACCGCGATCACCGGACCACTCACCAAGCCGCCCACAACGCTCGGCAAGACTCCGTCCATGCCCGCTACGACAATGATCACCCTGGCGTCAAAGAGCCGTTCTTTTCTGTCCAGCAGCCGGTGAAGGCCGGCGACCCCCACGTCGTACAGCCGGTCCACTCGGCTTCCCATAACTTCCGCCGTGATCCGGGCTTCCTCCGCCACGGGGATATCGGCGGTGCCGGCGGTGATCACAAGGACGTGGCCGCGTTTTGTCCAGGGGCGTGGCGGGACGGCGACGACGCGGGCATCGGGGTAATATCGAGCCCGAGGGACGAGCCGCCGAATTGCGCGGGCCGTGGATGGTTCAGCCCGCGTGGCAAGGAAAGGGCCGCCGTGTTTCACGAGCGATCGTGTAAGGGCAAGAATCTGGGCGAGCGCCTTGCCTTCGCACAGCACCACCTCGGGGAACCCTTGGCGCAACGAACGGTGATGGTCGGGCGAGGCGAAGCCCAGGTTCTCGAACGGCAGAGATCGCAGCCGTTGAAGCGCCTGCTCGATCGTCACCCGTCCTTGACGGACCTGTCGGAGGAGTCGCTCAAGTTGTTCCGGACTCATGCGGAGGATTTTTCCATTTTGGCGTCGCGTTCCATCAGGTCGCTCACGGCCTTTCGGCAGGACTTGCCTTCAAACAGCACGGCGTTGATCTCTTGCGTAATGGGCATCTCCACGCCGTGTCGCCGAGCCAGTTGCAGCGCCGCGCGGGCGGTCCGGACCCCTTCGGCGACGGCGTGCATGGTGCCCAGAACCAGTTCGAGCGGTTCGCCTTTCCCGATACGCATGCCGACCGTATGGTTCCGGCTCAGCGCGCCGGTGCAGGTCAGCACGAGGTCTCCCACGCCGGACAGGCCGTAGAAGGTGCGGGGATCGGCTCCCATAGCCGTACCCAATCGAACGATCTCCGCCAGCCCTCTCGTGATGAGTGCCGCGCGCGCGTTGAGCCCCAGCTCCAGGCCGTCCACGATGCCGGCCGCCAGGGCGATGACGTTTTTCAACGCCCCGCCCAACTGGACGCCGATCACGTCGAGATCGGCGTAGACGCGAAAGACCGGCGTCATCAAGGTCTGTTGGAACTGCCGGACAAGCCGGTCATCCGAACCGGCAAGACAAACCGCCGTGGGCCGTCCGGCGCTCAACTCGACGGCAAAACTGGGTCCGGAAAGGACCAGCAGGGATTGATGCACGAATGGAGGCAAGACCTCTTTCATTACCTGGGTCATCAGTTTCCCGGTGTCCTCTTCAAGACCCTTGGTGGCGTTGATCAAAGGGATCGGACGGCTCAGGCAGGGAGCCAACCGGTTCAGAACCGTCCGCGCCGCGTGAGAGGGCGTAACAAAGAGCAGGGCGTCACAGCCTTCCACGGCATCCGGAAGAGACGACGTGGCGGTGAGGGCGGAGGGAAGCGAAACGCCTTTCAGAAAGACCGGATTCTCGTGAAACGAGTTGATCGACCGAGCCACCTCTGGCTCATAAGCCCAGAGGCAAACGGTCAACCCTTTCTCGGCCAGCAATTTGGCAAGAGCCGTTCCCCATGCCCCCGCTCCGATGACGGCTATGCTGGTGATCGGTTGCATGGCATTTGTGCGTCATCCTCCGGCACAGCGTTGAACGTCGGGAGGTCGTCACGGCGAGAGGAAATCATCTCTTGAAGTCGACGGATTATAGAAAGCCCCTCTTTCCTCTGTCAATGAAATGGGGCGGCTGCCTCTCGCAAATCGCAACCGATGCGTGTAGCCTACTCGTGGTCATCCAGATGACAGAGCAACGC
Source organism: Nitrospira sp. (assembly GCA_020216985.1). Taxonomy (GTDB): domain Bacteria; phylum Nitrospirota; class Nitrospiria; order Nitrospirales; family Nitrospiraceae; genus Nitrospira_D. The sequence goes on along the minus strand of JAIWOH010000153.1, from coordinate 4,674 downwards.
CATTGAGAGGATTGGGTCGTGCAAACGTGCCCGACGTGTCACCGCTCCCAGCCTGAAATCCATCGCTTCTGCGTCGCCTGCGGGAGTCGGCTCGGAGCAGACGCTCGTGCCGGACCCCTCTCGCGTTCAGACGGCCGTGAGCCGGGACAGTTGAATATCCACGTGCTCTATGGAATGGTCGCGGCGCTGGTGCTTGCGTTGCTGTTCCCTCCTTGGGAGACGCCGCCCGATCAGCCGCCGGAGTTCCTGGGCATGCACTTTCTCCTCTCTCCTCCGACGCCGGAAGCCGTGGTGAGCCGCATGTTGCTCACGATCGAGCTGGTCACCATCGCGATCGCCGGTCTCTATGGGGCATTCGTGTTTCGAACAAAGTAGCGTGGCGACGCGCAGACTTTGATGGTGCGTCGTCAAAAGTCGGTTTCTCTGCGAAACCGGGTCGTTGGCGAGGTTCTCTTCACCCATCCAACTTTAATGTAAGACACTTGGCCGATCCTCCTGATTTCATGAACTCATCGAGCAGCACGGCGTGAACGTGATAGCCCCGCTCCTGGAGCATCCGTTCGGTTTCGGGGCAGCCGGCAGGGAGAACCACGTGGTCGTTGATACAGACGGCGTTGCAGGCGAATCGCAGCGCATCCTGCTCGGGGACGACGAGCCGCTTGGTCGGCGGGATTCGCTCGGCAATGGCGATCCGGCCATAGCGATCGAAGGCGGCGGGAAAGTACAGCAACTCGCCTCCGCTCAAGGGGCAGAAGCAGGTATCCAGATGATAGAAGCGACCGTCCACCAGTTCGAGCGGGATGATTTCCCGATGAAACCATTCGCTCAGGATCGGGAATACGCGGATATCCGAGCGTTGCCGATAGCCGCCGAACCAATAGTCAGGAAAACCCAGGAGGTCTCCCGCTCCTTCAAAGAACAGGCCCGGCTCCAACATCAGGAGTTCATAGCCGTGGTTGCGAAACCACTGTTCGAAGCAAGCTTCCTCACGCCGTCGCTCCGGATGCCGAAACCGGCTGACCACCGCCGTCTTGCCGACCACGACGCCGGCGTTGGCCGTGAAGACCAAATCGGGGAGACCAGGTACGGGTGCCAGCCGTTCGAGCGTCACACCGATGTCCCGTTCGAATACCCCCATCAAGCTGTTCCATTGGAGGATCGCCTGTTCATGATCCACCTGGTTATTCAGCCGCATCCACGGGTTGATCTCGTACTCAATGCCGAAGAAGTCCGGTGGACAGACGAGGAGACGGGTCATGCCGGTCTTCCCAAGAGCCTAGCGAGTTCATTGAGAAACGACGCGGCATCCATGACAAGGCCGACAGCTTGAAAACTCCCGCGATCCGCGAGCTTGGTCGGTACCGACGGGTTGATGTCCACGCACACTGTCGGGATCGTGGCCGGCAGCAGGTTGCCCGTGGCGACGGCGTGCAGCGTGGAAGCCACCAGCAGCGCGAGCATCACGCCATCAATGGCGGCGCGCATGGCCTGTTGAGCCTGTATGGAGTCGGTGATGACCCCGGGCAGAGGGCCGTCGTCGCGGATGGTACCGGCCATGACGACCGGGACGTTCTTCCGGACACAGGCGGCCATGATGCCGTTTTTCACGACGCCGGAGGCCACGGCCCGCTCGATGCTGCCGATGGCGCGAATCCGATTGATCGTTCGCAAGTGATGTTCATGGCCGTGAGGAACCGTGCGGCCGGCCGTGAGTCCGTAGCCCAGGGAGGTGCCGTACAGGTCCGCTTCCATGTCGTGGGCTGCCAGGGCGTTGCCGCAAAACAAGACGTGGATGAATTCTTCCTCGATCAGCCAGGTCAGGGCGTCCCGCCCTCCGGCGTGGATGATGGCCGGCCCCCCCGCCAGCAGAACCCGGCAGGCGGCGCCCTCTCGCCTGTGTTGCTCGCGGAGCCGGCGCATTCTGGAAGCGATGTCGGCGATGACATGGCCATGCGGCCGCTCCGCCGACACGTGGGATTCCATGAAGCCAAAGACGTCCCGCTCGCGCGGCCGGGCCAGGGGAATCACGCGCACACCCTCGCGGCCGGTTACGATCAGCTCTCCCCGCCGAACCTCGCCCATGGGAACGGCTCGCGCGGTCGCCTGTTCTTGATTCACCACGATGCCGACGTCCATCTCAATATGTTCGACGTCGATCCACCGGCCGTTGAGTCTGATTTGAGTCGGCAGATGGGTCGTGGCGTAGAAATCCTCTGGGAAAATCCCGTCCGCCGGTGCCGCTTCGAACCGGCAGTCCGCTTCACGCTCGACGGAGGCGCCGTGCGGCTGGATCGATTTGAGAATGTCGTTCAGGAGCGTATGGGAGGAAGCCTGGACGGTAATGCGGGCGCGAGAGGGCTCCTCCCTGGTTTTGCCGATCCGAATGTCCTCGATATCGAAGGTGCCGCCCATCATCAGGATGATGTCCAGCACCTTGGCGAGCAAGAGCGAGTCGATGATGTGGCCGCTCAAGACGACGGTTTCTTGATGAATGTCCATGGGTTCTCCAAAAGGGAGACAGGATTTTTTGATTCTATCACTTCTCCCCTCAGTGGAGAGCATCGTTGGAAGAGCCGAGTTCCTCGGTTTTCATCAGCTCTCTCAGCACATTCGTGGCGTAAGCGCCGGGAGGGAAGATAAAGGCCAGGGTCAGGGTTGATCCGTCGAGCGACCACTCCAGGTCCGCCAGCGGGACCCGCAAGGCCCGGCGCTCGCCGCGGAATCCGCAAGCCTTGGCCGCTTGAATCAGCAGGTCCTTCGTCATGCCCAGTTCTGCGGCGGCGGCTTCCTCGATCCGTCCCGGCTCGCCGCCGGCCCATGACGTACGTGAACCGAACAGGATTCCCGTCGGGCTGATCTCGAACCGGTCGGCTCGGGGCTGTTCCGCATCCTCGTCTTCGACCTGAAAACAGGCGCCCGTCGAGGTCTTGCTTGCCCAGTCGCCGAGTAAGACACGATCGAGCGAGTCGATCCGTTTGGCGAGAATGCGGTTAAACAGATGGGCCTGAAAGGCGTTGAGGTACCACGTGCGTTTGGCACGACTCATCGATGTCCGCCCGGTTGGATCGGTCAGCAACGTCGCGCCGATCCGATAATTGCTTCCGTCCCGTCCCTGCCGTTGGGGTCCGAAATAGTTGGGGACCCCTCGTCGTTGGAGCATCTCAAGGACAGCCGGGACCGTGTCCTTGGCATGGGCCCCGACATTGCGAATCGTCAGGTGAAACCGGTTGCCCGCATGATGGCCGGGACGCAGCCGATTCCGATGGCGCCCGAGGATCTCGATTGAAAGAATCCGCTCGTTGGTCTTGAGACGAGCCACCTGTTCGGGCGTGGCGAGATGGAGAGACAGCATCTGGGTCGTGACGGCCCGTGCGTCCTTGAGGCCGGCCGTTCCGATGGCTTTGGCTTTCAGGCCCGTCGTGCTCGAAATCAGTTTGATGAGATCGGGCGTGGACAGGAGCCGCTTAGTGACCTTGATGTAGAGATGCTCGCCGGTGCCGCAGGGGAGGTACAGCGGCTGTTCTTCCACGTGAAAATCCTCCGGTACCACGCGGATTCGCCCACCGATGCCTGGAATCTCACTCGTCAAGTAGGGACCGATCGCGTGACTCATCATTTGGTGTCGTGACAAGGTGCTTTCTTGGTTGTCAGAAGAGAAAGTCGTTCAGCCATCATGAGGTCCATCAATCGAGAACTGACAACCGAGAACAGGCAACTAAGACTTCTGCGGACTCACGTATTTCAATTGGTCCAGCGCCTCCCGGCACCGACTGCGAACGGTTTGGTCCCAATCCTCTTTGGCAAGATATTCCAGCTTCGACCTTGCTTCCAAGGCCCGCAACCGTCCCAGGCCCAAGGCCGCGCAAGCACGCACGTACGCGTGATCGTCCTCCAAAGCCTTGAGGAGCAGGGGCAGAACGGAGTCGTCCCGTAACAGGCCCAGGTGGCTCGCCGCCATCCCCCGCACTCGATGGCGCTCGTCGCCCGGCGAGTGCAGAAGAGTATAGTCCCACAGGGCTCGGAGGGCTGGAGAAACCGATTCGAGGCCGTCGATTCGATAGTCGTTGCATTCGATCAGCTCGAAAGACAGAGCCAGCTTTCTGCCCCGATCGGTTTCTTGCCGGAACGCCGCGAGTAAACGGTCCCGCTTGCGTCGCCGCGCGATCCGCCGGCGGATGTTCCGAATCGCGAGCAAGATGACCGCTCCAACGGCCGCCGCTCCCGCCGTGATCGGAACGGCGTGGTCGATGAGAGAGATCTGAGTCTCGGTCGGCAGCCGTTTCCATATCCAGACGCCGGCCACGATCATTCCCACCAGGACAAGGATCGCGGTCAATTGAATGGGACTCCGCCCGTTTGTTTGTTGCTGCTGCATGGCAGGATCTTACGGATAGACCGGACGGCCGGTCAACGAGCCTGTCTGCGTCGGAGACGCGGCACGCGACGTCGAGCAGCCGGAGCGGTGGCCTCGATCTTGACGGTGTGGAGTCTTCCCACTATGCTCCGGTCGTGACATTGCCAAATCCACAGGATGATCCCTATTTGAAACTGGTTCGGCCGCTGGTGGAGGCCTATTTGGCGTTCTGGCGGACCGGCAGTCGCCATATCAAGAAATCCCTGCACCTCACACCTTCGCAGTTCGACGTGATCGCCACCTTGGGCGATACGGACGGG
>JAIWOH010000163.1 GCA_020216985.1 Nitrospira sp. | reverse complement strand
ATCTCGTCTGCTCGAGGTGCTCGCACAGGCCCGCCGACAAGCCGACTTTGTGATTGTGAGCGCTCACGTCGGGCCGAACTGGGGTGCGCCGTCTGCGGCGATGCGTCGAGTGGCGCAAGAAATCATCTTGCTCGGGGCCGATTGCTATTGGGGGCATTCCAACCATACGCCGCAAGGGATCGAGCTGTTCCAGGGACGGGTGATTCTCTATTCGACCGGAGACTTTATCGACGACTATGCGGTAGATCCGGAGGAACGCAATGACCTGTCGTTTCTATTCACGGTCGATGTCGAACAGAGCCGGGCTACACAGGTTCGGCTGTACCCGGTTCAGATCGAGAATTTCTGCGTTCGGCTCGCACGGGGAGAGGAAGCGGCGCTCGTGAGCGGCCGCATGCGAGCCAAGTGCGCCGTGTTCGGCACCATGGTCGAGTTTCAGAATAGTGTCGGCACGATCATGGTCGGCTGACAGGCTGGACGGCTGAGAAAGAAGAGAACAAGAGAGGGCCGTTTTGAGTCGAGACCATTCGTTCCTCGCAGACAACTCCTGGCTGTCAGTCATGGATGCTTACATGGACGCGTAGCCCTTGATTCGATAAGCCAGTGCCGGTAGCATGGCCGCATGGTTCGGGCGTTTCAGGGCGTCTTGCCGAAAATTCCCAAGTCCTGCTTCATCGAAGAGACGGCCGTCGTGATCGGCGACGTGGTGATGGGCGAGGAGTGCAGCGTGTGGTTCCACACCGTGATCCGAGGGGATGTCAACTACATCCGCATCGGCGATCGGACCAATGTGCAGGACCTCTCCATGCTTCACGTGACGCACGATACTCACCCGCTTGTGATCGGGAGCGAGGTCACCATCGGCCACCATGTGGTGTTGCACGGCTGTACGATTCAAGATCGCGTGTTGGTCGGAATGGGCGCGATTGTGATGGATGGAGCGGTGATCGGCGAAGGGTCGATCGTCGGGGCCGGGGCTCTGGTAACCGAAGGCACCATTGTACCGCCCAAGAGCTTGATCCTCGGCTCACCGGCCAAGGTGAAACGGCCGGTGACCGACAAAGAACTGGCCTGGATCAAGGAATCAGCCGACAACTACGTGCGCTACGCCCGCATCTATCTGAATCCGCCCTCAAGACCGACGGGGTTTGTCGTATAGCGCGAATTTTTCCTTTCCGCGTTCCCCAGAGACCTGGACAGTTGTATGAAACACACCGGATCACCGACCAGCGCCGTCGGATAGTACTTCCGCTCGACGTGATACCGAACCCGGTGCCGGTGGCACCAGTCGGCGATCCAGACCACTTCTTCGACGGAGGTGGTGACCAGGGCGGGCAGGCTCAGCTTGGCTAGGCATCGGTTGACGATGGACTGCACCGTGCGGCGCTGCCGTTCGAAGCGCGCGGGGTTGAAGGTCACCGGGTTCGCGTTTCCATAGGATAGCGGTGAGAGGTCGGGAAACCGCTCCGGGTCATTCAACACACTCACGATCCAGAGATGATCAAACGGGCCTCGTGCCACTTGGGCGGTTCGCGCACGAAAGGTGATCCCGCTGCCCTGACAAGCACGGTTGAGGGTAGCGACTTCGGTGCGGCGGAGATTATAAGGTTCGACTTGCCGGTGCAACTCCAATGATTCAGCCAAAAGACAAGGCAATTCAGCGACGCCGGCGCCGACGTAGAGGCTTCGGCCATTGGGCGAGAGTTTTCTTACCAGGGCGTCGGCGATTTTCGTCCCCAACCGCCGACAAGGCTCTCGCCTCGCTCGCCAAAACTCCTCCCCACCTTCGTAACAATAGACCGGACCGAGCCGATGGTAATCAAGCCGGTCGAACAGGCGGTGGATCTCACGTCTGGTCCTGAGTGAAACGGTCATCTCGCGACTGTTGAGCACCGTGGCATTTGCCGCAAGGACGGTGGCTCCTCCCTTATTCCATCCGCCAGTCTGTGTGTGGTGAAGGCTGGCTCGGTTCGGCTAGGAGCCGGCTTCTTGTATCTCCCTCTTAGCCAGCTCTCTGACCGCCGCTGTGACCGCGTCGGTCACGGACGCCAGAAAGTCGAGGTTCAACGTGTCGATCGTATCGGTCGGCTGGTGGTAGTGGGGATTTCGGAAATTGGCCGTGTCGGTCAGCATGAGGGCGGGGAAGCCACGCTCCCAAAAGGCGGTGTGGTCACTTCGTCTGGCGTCCGGCAACAGTTCGCCCTTACCTGGAACGATAAGCGGCACGATCGGCATGTGTCGGGCCATGGTGTGAGCCACGCTCTGGGTGAAGGGGGCCGATGCCTGATTGCCGATCACACCAAGAAAATTGCCGATAGTCGGGACCGAGATGGGCACGCCGGGCGGGATCGTTTGTGACCCTTCTTCATCGCTGGCGTAGCCGACACATTCGAGGACGATGGCTCCTTGGATGGCTTGTCCCGTAGCCGCCAGGTGCGCGGTATAAGCCTGGCTTCCGAACAGTCCTGGTTCTTCGAGTGCGAAAGCGATGAGCTGCACCGGCCGCTGGAGCCGTCCTGATCCAATCCGGTGCGCCACCTCAAGGAGAACCGCCAGCGCGCTCGCATTGTCGTCGGCACCGGGTGAGCCCTCCACTGTGTCGTAATGGGCGGCCAGGATCAGAGGCGACCCTGTCTCTCTCGCCGATGCCTGAGTGGGACGAACGGTTCCGATCACATTCCGGTGGAGTCCGTCCATGGCGTGAAACTCCTGTGTCGTGACGGCCAAGCCGGCTGCGGTAAAGTGTCGGCACAGATACTGTTCGACCTGGAGGAGATGGAGAGGAGCAGACAGGGGATGCCGTTCACCAGCAAGAGCTTCGAGATGAGTGCGGAGGCGATGAATCACGGGCTGAGCCGAGTTAGGACACGATCTCCGTGCCGATACCGCGCCGCGTGAAAATTTCGAGGAGAACCGCGTGGGGGATGCGCCCGTCGATGATATGCGCCTTTCCGACGCCGGCCTCCAGCGCATCGAGGCAGGCATGGACCTTGGGCAACATGCCTTCCGTGATCACGCCCTTTTTCACCATCCGCTGGACGTCCTTGCGCGAGACGGTCGAGAGATGGTGGCCCTTGGCGTCGCGAATGCCCTTGATGTCGGTCATCATGACGAGCTTTTCAGCTTTGAGCGCCCCGGCCACGGCGCCGGCGACGAGGTCGGCGTTGATGTTGTAGGTGTTGCCTTCCCGGTCTGATCCGATAGGGGCAATGACGGGGATGTAGTGGTCCTCTTGGAGGTTGCGAAGGAGGCCGGGGTCCACCTTTTCAATGTCGCCCACCAGTCCAAAGTCACCGTCCTCCCCGTCCCAATCCCGCTCCAGACTCTCGGCCCAGGCCTTGGCCGTGAGCGGTTTGCTTCGGATCAACCCTCCATCTTTTCCACTCAAGCCGACGGCGCTGCCGCCGTGCCGGTTGATGAGGTCGGTAATCTCCATGTTGATCTGCCCGGCCAGAACCATCTCGACCACTTCCATCGTGGCCTGGTCAGTGATCCGCACGCCATGCCGGAATTTGGCTTGGATGCCAAGTCGCGCCAGCATTTTATCAATCTGGGGCCCACCCCCATGAACAATCACGGGATTGATGCCAACGTATTTCAGCAGCACCACGTCCTGGGCAAATCGTTCCTTGAGCGACGGTTCTGTCATGGCGTGGCCGCCGTACTTGACCACGACTGTTTTTCCACGGAAGGTCCTGATGTAGGGCAGGGCTTCGATGAGGATACTGGCTTTCTTGATCAGTCGATTCATGGTGTGTTCTCAGCGTAAGATGGGCCGGGATTCGCGCGAGGAGCAAACATTACGGGCTTATCCTGGCAGGGTTGGTCTATAGAATATACCGACTCAAATCCTGGTCCTTGACGACGTCCTTTAGGCGTTCACGCACATAGTCGGCGGTGATCTTGACGACTTTGTCCGGCCATTCCGGTCCGGCGAACGAGATGTCTTCCAACAGCCGTTCCATGATCGTGAACAGGCGGCGCGCGCCGATGTTCTCCGTCCGTTCGTTGACTTGCACCGCCATGTCGGCGATCGCCTCGAGGCCGTCCTTTGTGAATTCAACGGTCAGGCCTTCCGTCGCCAACAACGCGTGATACTGCCTTACCAGCGCGCCTTTCGGCTCCGTGAGGATACGCACAAAATCGTCTTTGGACAAGGGATTTAATTCCACGCGGATGGGAAATCGGCCCTGCAGTTCAGGGATCAGATCGGAGGGTTTCGCAACGTGAAACGCCCCTGCGGCGACGAAGAGGATGTGATCCGTCACCACCGGCCCGTGTTTGGTATTGACCGTGCAACCCTCGACGATCGGCAGCAAGTCGCGCTGGACCCCTTCGCGCGACACATCTGGCCCCATGGTCCGTTCCCGCCCGGCGATCTTGTCGATTTCATCGAGAAATACGATGCCGGTCTGTTCGACCTTGGCGATGGCTTCGCGCACCACGTCGTCCATGTCGATGAGTTTTTGCGCTTCTTCCTGGGTCAGATGTTTCAGAGCCTCCGGCACCTTCATCAGCCGTTTCTTTTTTTTGCCTTGGAACATGCCGCCCAGCATGTCCCTAAGATTTCCTTCAAGCTCATCAAGGCCGCCGATGTTCGAAATGACGCCGATCGGCAACGCGCGTTCCTTGACTTCCATCTCGACGGTGCGCTCGTTGAGTTTTCCCTCTCGCAGTTGCAGGCGCAGTTTCGACCTGGTGGTGTCGTAGGAATCATGAGGTGGATGGGACGCCTCGTCGCTTTCCATGAAAGGCGGCCTGGGGGGAGGCGGCAAGAGCAGATCGAGTAGCCGTTCTTCACCCTGCTGTTCGGCCTTCTGCTGAACGGTCTCCAGCCTGTGGCTCCTCACCATGTTGATGGCCAGTTCCGTCAGGTCGCGGATGATCGATTCCACGTCGCGCCCGACATATCCCACTTCGGTGAATTTGGACGCTTCGACCTTGATGAACGGCGCCTGGGCCAGCTTCGCCAGCCGTCGGGCGATCTCGGTCTTGCCGACGCCGGTCGGCCCGATCATGATGATGTTCTTGGGCATCACCTCGTCGCGGAGATCGGGCGATAACTGTTGGCGGCGCCAGCGGTTGCGGAGCGCGATGGCCACCATGCGCTTGGCGTCCTTTTGCCCGATGACATATCGATCGAGCTCCTCGACAATCTGGCGAGGCGTGAGACTGTTGAGATTGAGCGGTTCGGTATCCGGCGTTTGTTGAGTCATGGGTTCGCTGTCCCCTGCAATTCTTCGACGATAATTTGTTGATTCGTATAGATGTCGATGCCGCCTGCGATCTTCATCGCTTCGGCGACGATGGTCGCGGCGTCCAGGTCGGAATGGTTGAGCAGCGCCCGGGCCGCCGCCAACGCATAGGCCCCGCCGGAGCCGATGGCCAAGATTCCGTCTTCCGGCTCCACGACGTCGCCGGTTCCCGAGATGATGAACGACTGGTCCTTGCCTGCTACCGCGAGCAACGCTTCCAACCGGCGAAGGATGCGATCGGTCCGCCAGTCCTTGGCAAGCTCGACTGCCGCCCTTGTGAGGTTTCCCCGATACTCCTCCAATTTGGCCTCGAACTTTTCGAACAGGGTAAAGGCGTCGGCGGTGGCGCCCGCGAAACCGGCCAAGACCTGGTCGTGATGGAGCCGTCGTAGCTTCTTGGCGTTGTGTTTCATCACCGTGGTGCCGACGGTCACTTGGCCGTCGCATCCCATGGCCACCCGCCCGGAGCGGCGGATGGAGAGAATCGTGGTGGATCGAATGGTCATGACGGCTCCTGTTCGTTTTGGCGCAGGTCGTCGGCGGAAAGGCGTGCCCGCGGATGGGCTCGGTCGTAGACTGCCGCGAGTTGATCGGCGGCCAGGTGGGTGTATTTCTGCGTAGTGCTCAACGAGGCGTGGCCGAGCATCTCTTGGATGGACCGGAGGTCCGCCCCCTCATCGAGCAGGTGTGTGGCGCAGGAATGTCGTAACGTATGGGGACTCACTGCGCCACCGGCCAGGCGTCCGGAGTAGCGAGTCACGAGTCGGGCGACGCTCCGCGCCGTGAGGCGGCCGCCGCGGTGATTGACAAAGACGGGGGTCGATGGCTCGCAACGGGCGACCGTGGCCGGCAGGACGTCCCGATACCGCTGAACGGCAAGAAGAGCCACCTCGCCGATCGGGACGATCCGTTCCTTGGCCCCTTTCCCACGCAAACGGACCAGTCCTTCGAGGGGATCGAGATCGCTCCAGTTCATGCCGACCGCTTCGCTCACGCGGGCTCCGGTGGAGTACAACGTTTCCAGCAGGGCGCGATCCCGCAATGAGAGCCACGACCGTTCGTCGGGAATTTCCATCAAGGAATCGGCGTCGTCTTTTGTCAGGACGCGGGGGAGCGACTTCGGCAATTTGGGGCTTCGAATGTCCTCGGCGGGATTGGCGGACACGAGACCGCGCCCGATCAGGAACCGATAAAAACTCCGGACGGAAGCCAGTTTTCTGGCCAGCGACGAGGCTTTCTCGCCGTTTCGGTCCAGCCAGTGGAGATAACGCCGAACGTCGTCGGTCGTGATGCGGGCCGGAGTGATCGGGTGCTCGCCTTCTCCGGATTTCCGAAGAAAGGCCGACAACTGCCGGAGGTCCGACGAATAATTGCGGACGGTCTCGGGGGAGGCGTTCCGCTCCCCTTCGAGAAACCTCATGAAAGCCCGAATCTGGTCTTCCATGAATCGAAGTCCTCAAGCGCCCGCTGTGCGATCAACCGACGTTTCTTCACCTTGTCTTTCGGCGAGCCGGCGAGCGGAGGGAAGAGGCCGAAATTGGTGTTCATCGGTTGGAAATGGTGCGGGTCGGACAGGGCTACGTGGGCGATGAGGGCGCCGTGCGCCGTCGTAGGGGGCGGCGTGACCGGCGGCTCGCCGTTGAGAACCCTGGTTGCGTTGATGCCGGCCAACCCTCCCATGGCCGCGGACTCGGTGTAACCTTCGACACCGACCAGTTGGCCGGTGAAGAACAACGTGGGACGCGCTTTGAATTGCAGGGTCGTCGTGAGCAGTTTGGGCGAATTGATGAAGGTGTTGCGGTGCAGGCTTCCATAGCGGAGGAACTCGGCTCGTTCCAGACCCGGGATCAGGCGGAAGACCCGTTTTTGCTCCGGATAGGTCAGTTTGGTCTGAAAACCGACCATGTTGTAGCAGGTGCGGTGGATGTTCTCCGTCCGCAGTTGAACCACGGCGGCGGGCTGGAGCCCGGTGCGTGGATCGATGAGGCCGACCGGCTTGAGCGGTCCGAACTGCATGGTGCGGCGGCCGCGCTCCGCCATGACCTCGATCGGAACGCAAGCTTCAAAATAGGGAATCTTTTCAAAGTCTTTCGGGCGCACTTTCTCGGCTGCGATCAACGCCTCGTAGAACGTGTTGTATTGGTCCTCCGTCATGGGGCAGTTGAGATAATCGTCCGACTCCGCATTGTAGCGAGAGGCGCGGAAGACGACATCCATGTCGATCGACTCCGCGTCAATGATAGGCGAGATGGCGTCAAAAAAATACAAATGCTGGGATTGAGCCACGGCGCGGATGGACTCGGAGAGTTTGTCCGACGTCAACGGTCCGGTGGCCACGATACAGACGCAGTCGCCGGGAATGTGGGTGATTTCTTCATGGATGATCCTGACGTTCGGGTGACCTTCCAAGGCGCGGGTGATCGCCGAGGAAAATTGCTCGCGATCCACCGCCAGCGCCGATCCTGCGGGAACCCTGGCCTGTTCCGCCGAAGAAATGATCAACGAACCCAGCCGACGCATCTCTTCCTTGAGAATGCCCGGAGCATGCTCAAGGTCCGAGGACCCCAACGAATTCGAGCACACCAGCTCGGCCAATCCTCCGGTCTTGTGCGCCTGGGTCATTTCCTTGGGGCGCATCTCATGGAGCGTCACCTTGGCGCCTCGGGTGGCAGCCTGCCATGCCGCTTCCGAGCCGGCCAGTCCGCCGCCGATGATGACGATGTCGCTTCTCATGGATCAGCAATCCTTAGTGAAGGGGCCCATTCTAGGAACCGCGTTTTTGCGAAGTCAAGGCGGCTTTCGGATAACCGCGTGACGGGACCATCTTATCAAAGTTCTCAACGCGAGTTCTCAAGGCAAGAGCGGATTGAACCGATGAGAAAGCCCGTGCTAGACTTCGTCCTGATGGGCGATTAGCTCAGGGGTAGAGCGCTTCCTTCACACGGAAGAGGCCACAGGTTCGATACCTGTATCGCCCACCATTTTCTTCTCCTGTCCTTCCAAACCCACTCTGTGCCCAAGCCTCGTCGGACACGATACAGCGGCGCGAGGATCTCGCCGTTCCTAGACAGAACGGGGTGTCTCGGCTACACTTTTTTCGGATACGGATGAAACTCCGGCCGATCTTCCATCTCTGGAGAAAGCAACAAGCGAGGTGATCCTATGAAGGCAAGGGTATGGATGATGATCGTGGGCTCGTTGACGTTGATATCCGCCGGATGCGCAACGACCGGCCAAGACGGAATGAGCGCCCAGGAGCACGGCCCTCCGACGAGCATTTACAGCATTCTTGATACGACCGCGCTGGTCTATTCAGATCCGGCCGCCGGATCGCCGATCAATGACCATCCCCTTCGTTGGATCGGATTTTTGGGACATCCGTTCGGCCATGCCGTGGATTATGGGATCAATCGGCCGCTTTACGTGCTGGGGTCCGGCAGTCCCTATCTCTTTGGCTACACGGCCGAAGATGCGATGGAGCATTCTCAGCGCCGCTAAACGAAACAGTCTCACCGCCTGCGGCCGGTTTCTTGGCCAAGAAACCGGTCGCACACCCTTCGCAAGCTCATCCCATTTCGTGTATTGTTTCTCGTGCAAATGATAGGCAAATAATCAAAATTGTGCCGAGGGAGGCTCTCTTCCGTGAAGGACATCGCCAAGAGGACTGTCTATTGCGCAATCGGTTTGGTGATGAGTGTCGGTATCATCGCCGGCTGCGGACAGCGAGCCTCCGTGCGCCCCAGCCTCCCTCCTTCGGCGTCCGATCTCGTGCTGCTCAAATCGACGGCGCTGTGCGAACAGAAAGCCGAGTTTCTGAAAAAACATGCTCCGGCGAAGCCCCTGTCGAACGTGTGGGGGAGCGGTCGAGAAATCATGATTCCTCAAGCAAGAAGCGCGTCCCAAGCGGACGAATCCTACTTTTTCGACGAAGAGGGCGTGCTCGTCGGTGCCCTGTTTACTTTCCCCAAGGGACTTGATTTGGGCCCCTATCCTGTGCTGCGGGACACGTTGTCGCGTCTGAAGCCGGCGGTCGAGTTTTATCTGACGGTCGCTCAGTTGGAAACGGCGTCGAACCTGGACGCAAGCGCGATTTTCGAAACCGGCGATGAGAAGAGCACCGCGCAATATCTGGTGACTGGTCCGTCGAAGCGGCCGATCCTGCTCCAAGCGTCCTTTGCCATCGATCCATATGTGCGGTTGTTCTCCCCGTACCGGCGGGAGTTTCTCAATCGGCTTCAGGGCGCGCAAGACGGTAAGGGCGTCTCGTTCATCGAGGGACAGGGAAGCGAGGACAAAGAGCCCTTCCCTTCACTGCAACAATTCGCCCGCGGGCAAGCCGCCCAACTCGCCTATTGCGGAGACAAAAACTACGACGTTGCCGTCGACGCTTACCAAAAGGCGATCGCGAGCGGATTCAGCAACAAAGTGTTGCTCGCCGAATCGCATCACAAACTGGGTCTCTCGTGGGCGGCCAAGGGGCAACTCGAAAAGGCCAAAACGGAGATGCTCCAGTCGTTGGCCATCAGGCCCAACGTTCCAGAGGTTTTGAACAATCTCGGCACGGTCCATATCAGACTCGGTGAGAAAGGTGCGGCGTTGCGAGCGTTTGAACGGGCCGTCACGCTCCGCCCCAATTATGCCGTGGCTCGATATAACTTGGCCGAGGCATCCGAAGAGAGCAATCCCCGGCGCGCCCTTGCGGAATACCAGACCTTCCTCGCTCTGGTGGAAGGCATTCCTGAAGAAGAGGCTCGAGCCGTTCGCGCAAGAGAACGCGTCAAGGCTTTAAAACCGTAACGGTCTTTCTTTGTTCCTGCTCGGGTCGCACCGTTCCCGTACCACGGGGGCGACCATGCGAGGTAAGACCACGCATGCTTCCCGACAGGGTTATTCGGTGAAAGGGCGAACCGGTGGATCACGAGAACGAACAAGCCGGTCAACGACGGGCCCGTTCTTCTTCCTCTTGGGCGGTCTTGCACGCAATGCAGAGCGTGGTCACGGGTCTGGCTTTCAGGCGCTTGTAGGGAATCGTGGCTCCGCACTGTTCACAGATGCCGTACGTCGCGTCATTCATCCGGTCCAGGGCTTCATCGATCTTCTTGAGCAACTTCCGCTCGCGATCACGAATTCGCATGGAGAAGTTCTGATCCACTTCCGCCGAGGCCTGATCGCTGACATCGGGAAACGCCGGGACGTCCGGTCGGTTGGTAAGCACGCCGCCTGCCTCTTCGAGGATGGCCGCCCGCTGTCGTTCGAGGTCTTTTCGGATGTCCAGGTATTTGGCCATCTCGGCGCGGGGGTTCTGTTGACCGGTCGGACGAGACTTCGAGGGTCTACCTGATGACTTAACTGCAGGAGCCGGTTTTGCGGTAGAACGGCCTTTCATGGCCCTCCCCGTCCGATGATGGAAGATAGAGAACAGTCGCGAACTATAGCAGCATGACCAAAGAGGGTCAACAGAGGGGCAACGGGTAGGGGGAGATCGCCGGGATCAACCGTGAACGGTTGACGCTAGAGATCTCGGCGCCCTTCGATGGACTTGAGGAGGGTCACTTCGTCCGCGTATTCGATGTCCGTTCCCACGGGAATGCCGTACGCGATGCGAGAGACGCGCGTTCCAAGTGGCTTGACCAGTTTGGTGAGATAGATGGCGGTGGCTTCTCCTTCAATGGTGGGGTTCGTCGCGAGGATGACTTCTTCCACACCGCCCGTTTTGACGCGATCGACCAGTTCTTCGGCTCGAATGTCCGACGGACCGACCCCGTCAAGAGGGGAGAGGGAGCCCAGGAGAACATGGTACAGCCCACGGTATGCGCCGGCCCGTTCGATCGCGTACAGCGTGCTCGGCTCCTCGACGACGAGAATCCTGGTTCGATCGCGCTTGGGGTCGAGACAAAATTCACAGAGGTCTCCCTCGGCGATGTTGCGACATTGCCGGCAGAACGCCAATCCTTCCTTGACCGATCGAATTGCATCGGCCAGGCGCAGCGCCTCCTCTCGTTCCATCTTCATGAGATGAAAGGCGAGTCGCTGCGCGCTCTTTTGACCGATTCCCGGGAGACGGACCAATTCTTTGATCAGTCGCGCCAAGAGACCCTGTTGATCGATCGCCATGCGTAAGCCGTCAGAAGAGGCCGGGGATCTTGAGTCCCCCGGTCAGGGCTTTCATCTCTTGCTCCATCAAGTCCTTGGCTTTCCGCAGCGCGTCATTACCGGCCGCGACGACCAGGTCTTGCAGCATCTCGACGTCTCCGCTCTTGATCAGTTCAGGGTCGATCGTCACGCTGACGATCTGTAACGCGCCGTTCGCCGTCACGGTCACGATGCCGCCTCCGGCCGTCCCGCTGGCGGTCTTGGACGCTGCCTGCTCCTGGAGTTTGGCCATCTGTTCCTGCATGGCTTGGGCCTGCTTGAGGATCGTGCTCATATTGCCGAAAGGGTTTTTCATTCGGTCGCCTCCTTCTTGGATATCTGACGAACTTCGGCCAACTCGGCGCCGAAGATCTCGATCGCCTGCTTGATCACGGGATTGGCCCGCGCTCGCTCAAAGAGCACCAGTCGTTGATCCTGTTCTTTGGCCGCCCGTATTTGGGCCATGGTCGGACCCGGCGGATCGGTGTCCGCGAGTTCGATGATTCGGATCCGGACCGGACGCCCCGCTTGTTGCTCGCACAATTGGGTCAGTGCGCGCAAGTTCTCTTCCTTCTCCAGTCTGGCTCGTGCCAGGCCGTTGTGTTTTGCAAATCCGATCGTCACGGCTCCGTCTTTTATTCCGAGGTACCGGCCGACCTCTAGAAACGGCGCGATATTGGGAAAGGAAGCGGCGACTTCTTCCTGGACCGCTTCCCAATTGAGTTGCCGAGGATTGTCGCCCGTTAGAGAAGCGGGAACCGAAACGGCGCTCTCCGCTTCTTGGGCGGGGGGCCGATCGGGCTGCTGCGGAGAGATTCGCCCTTGAGGCGGCGGGGATTGCCGCGTGGTGGTCGTCAATGAGCGATCGGAAGTAGCGGTCGAACTGGTTTGGGAAGGGGGGGCGGGAGAAAGACCCGATGTCGGTGTCGAGGATCTGTCCGATGAGGTGGGGGACAGGCCTGAAGGAACGGACGGCTTCCGCTCGACCGGCACGGACGGTGTCCGAGAGGAAGAAGCAACGTCGGCGGGTCGATTCAGCGACCGGATTGCGCGAATAGCAGCCGCTTCCATGACGAACCGGGGATGAGTACTCAACCGAAGGGATTCTTCCGTGTGAATGAAGATCGTCAACAGTCCCTGCAACTCGTCTGGCGTCAGGGCCTTGGCGTCTTCGGCCATCTGCCGAATGTCTTCGTGAGATGCGTCGATCAAGCTCTCGAGCTGGGGTGATGCCGGGACGACGGACGCCACAAGAAGATTGCGCACCTGCTCGACGACCTCGGCGCAGAACGTTCGCAGATCGTGCCCCTGGTTGAGCAGAGATGCCAACGTGCTGAGCGCCGAGGAGCCGTTTCGAGCCAACACCGCCTTGATGAACCCCTGCACCAATTCGTGCGGGACCGCACCCAACAAAAGTTCAAGGTCCTGATGGCGGACCGTCTTCCCTCCAAAAGAGACCGCTTGATCAAGCAGGCTGAGGGCGTCCCGCATGCTCCCTTCGCCGGCGCGGGCCAACGCGAGGAGGCTGCGGTCCTCGATCGTCAACCGCTCTTCTTGGGCGACATGACGAAGTCGTTCGACGAGCTCGGCCCGTGCGATACGGCGAAAATTGTAGTGCTGGCAGCGCGAGAGAATCGTCGCGGGAATTTTGTGAATTTCCGTCGTTGCAAAGATGAAGACGACGTGAGCGGGCGGCTCTTCAAGCGTTTTGAGCAGAGCGTTGAACGCCGAGTTGGAGAGCATGTGTACTTCATCGATGATGTAGACTCGATATCGACCGCGGAAGGGCATGAATTTGATGTTCTCTCGAATCTCTCGTACATCGTCCACGCTGGTGTTGGACGCACCGTCGATTTCCACGACGTCGGCGGAGCTTCCCTGGGCGATCTCGAGACAGTTCGTGCAGCGATTGCAAGGATGGCCCGTGGGGCCTTGCTCGCAGTTCAAGGCCTTCGCCAGAATGCGAGCGACGGTGGTTTTTCCGACGCCCCGAGTCCCGGAAAACAGATATGCGTGGGCGATGCGCTTGGTCGAGATTGCGTTCAAGAGCGTCCGAACGATGTGAGGCTGACCGATCACATCATCAAACGTGCTTGGGCGGTATTTACGGGCGGAGACCTGGTAATCCATAAAAAGCCGTCAGGCGTGAGGGGTGGGGCGGGAGAGCTTCGCGCAGAAAACGTTGAATGCGAGCATCACCGTTCACCTCACGTTTCACTCGCTAGCGTCTTCAATGCGGGGCCAGGTGATCCTGCGGCACCCAGAACTGACCGCTTACCGTTGCTTCCTTCCGGACCTGGCGGGGTTCACAGGGTTCTGTCGCACAGGGCCCGGCCCCTTTCCACGTGACCAATAGGTGATCAAGGTTATTGTATTCGCCCGCGATCAATTCCATATGTCCACTATGATGTACGTCCGATACACGAGCAAGAGTGGCGGAGACAGGGAGAACACCCCCGTCGGTACGGTTTGAAAACCATACCTCCCACGCAGTTATGGTCTTGAAGCCAGTCGCCTCAATCGCGAGGCTTCGGATCGAGCAAGCTGTGTTTGGCGGAGAGGGTGGGATTCGAACCCACGGTCCCGTTGCCAGGACTCGTGCTCTCCAGGCACGCCGATTCGTCCACTCTCGCACCTCTCCGCAGCGAGGCATGCTATAAGAGAGCGGCATCTTAACATGCACTCCACTGGGCGGCAAGGTGAGGGGAGAGACTATCCGGCGAACCGATCATGATCTTCTTGTTGAAGAATGCGGGAACGTTTATAGGAACCCTGCTGATGGGAGGGCCCCGAGGCGGCCGCATGGTGCTGAAATCACCCAATCGTATGGGTTGACACTCGGACGCAACCAACGGTACAAAAGCTGTATAATGTCGCGTATTTTTGCGATTTAAGATGTTTTAAGATATTAAGGGGAGAATCCGTTCTGCAGGCAAGCTCACTTGTGCGAGAGTGGCGGAACTGGCAGACGCGCGAGACTTAGGATCTCGTGGGCAACCGTGGGGGTTCAAGTCCCCCCTCTCGCACCATGGGGTTTTACGGGGCGTCGAAAACGGTTGCCAAGAGGTTCAACATCACGTCCGAAAGAAATTGCGGAGATAATGTCCAATGAAGATGGAGATGACCGAGTTGGGCCCCATGAAACGGGCCTTGAAGATCGAGGTGCCGGCCGAGGAGGTCGCGCAACGATTCTCTCGGGCCTATGGGGAACTGAACCGCCAAGTTCGCATTCCGGGGTTCCGGGCCGGCAAGGCTCCGTTGGCTCTTTTGGAAAAGCGATTTGCCAAAACGGTCGAAGAAAACGTGCTGAGAAACCTCGTCCCGGATTTTTATGACCGAGCGGTCAAGGAGGCGGGGATCAGTCCCGTGACAGTGGAAATTTCGGCCCTTGACCGTACCGCAATTAAAAAGGACGCCCCCTTTACGTTTACGGCTACCGTTGAAATCAAGCCGAAATTCGAGTTGCATGGCTATAAGGCTCCCGACCCCATTGTTCTCAAACAAGACAAGCGAACGGTGACGGACGAGCAAGTGGATCGGGCTCTTGATGTCCTGCGCGAGCAACAGGCCCGATTGGAGGGCGCGCCTGCGGGGACTCCGCTGGCGGAAGGCGATTACGCCGTGGTTTCTCTGGAGGGGTTTTTAGAAGGCGAACCGCTTGAAGGCACGAAGAAAGAAAACCACCTCCACAAAGTGGGCTCGAAGGCCTCCGTGCTCGGCATCGATATCGATACCCATCTCATGGGCAAAAGTGAAGGAGCCGTCGTCGAGATCGCTCAACCGTACCCGGCCAGCCACCCGGATGCCCGTGTCGCAGGGAAGACCGTCACCTTCCGCTTATGCATCAACGCAATCAAGCAAAAAAAACTTCCCGCCCTTGACGACGAGTTTGCCAAAGATTGCGGGCCGTACGCCTCGCTTCAAGATCTGAAAGACAAGTTGCGCAGCGAGATGGAGCGGGCTCTCAAAAAGGAGATCGAAGAATCGCAGAAAGAGACGATCCTTTCCTACTTGGCAGACACCTATCACTTTGACCTCCCCGAGTCGTTGGTGGAGCGGGAGCTTGATACAATTGTTCGGCAGAAGATCCAGGAGCGGCAACGGGGTCAGAGCGGCGGTGCGGCTCATCGAGTCGATGAAGATGAGCGTCGGCAGATTCGTGAGACTTACCGTGAGACGGCCAAACGCCGCGTGAAAGTCGGGTTGATCCTTGAAGCCATCGCGGAAAAAGAAGGGCTGTCCGTCACGGAAGAAGACTTAAACAACGAGGTGAGCCGATTGGCCGCGGAACTTCGACTGCCCTTGGCCGATTTGGTGAAGATGATTCAAGCGGGTGGGCAGGAATCAATCGAAAAGTTGCGCACGAAAGTGTTGGGGGACAAGGCGTTGGATTTCGTCTATCGCCATGCGGTCATTCAAGGATAAAACGGGACGGGCGCGTCGGGTGGCGTGATGCCGGGTCCCGTTACGGAAAGGATTAGGACATGTTGGTTCCCATTGTGGTCGAACAAACCAATCGAGGCGAACGAGCCTATGACATCTATTCACGGCTGTTGAAAGACCGTATTATTTTTCTCGGTGCGCCCATCGACGATGTCTTCGCCAATCTGGTCATTGCACAGCTTCTTTTCTTGGAGGCGGAAGATCCCGAAAAAGATATCAACCTCTACATCAATTCGCCGGGAGGGAGCGTGACCGCCGGTCTGGGCATCTACGATACGATGCAATACGTGAAGCCGCCGATCAACACGATTTGCCTCGGCCAGGCCGCCAGCATGGGCGCGTTGTTGTTGACCGCCGGCACGAAAGGCAAGCGATTTGCGTTGCCCAATGCTCGCGTGATGATTCACCAGCCGCTGGGCGGCTTTCAAGGCCAGGCGACGGAAATCGACATCCATGCCAAGGAAATTTTGAAGATCCGCGACCGTCTCAATGAGATCATGGCCAAACATACCGGCCAACCCATCGAGAAAATCGCCCACGACACCGAACGTGATTACTTCATGTCCGGCGAGGAAGCCAAGAGGTACGGCATTATCGACGAAGTTATCACCAGGCCGCCGAAAACGGCCAAACTGCCCGAGTCAGCCGGAAAAGACGAGGCCAAGAGCAAGTAACAGGCGGGGGAAACATGGCCAAACAGGAAAAAACGGATCGGCATTTGCGGTGTTCATTCTGCGGGAAGAGCCGTGACGAAGTCCGCAAGCTTATCGCCGGGCCGGCGGTCTATATCTGTGATGAGTGCGTCAATCTGTGCAACGACATCATCGCCGAAGATTGGGAGGAGGCCAAGGAAGAGATTTCTTCAAGGCTCAAAAAGCCGGCGGAAATCAAATATCACCTGGATCAGTACGTCGTTGGCCAAGAGCGCGCCAAGCGGATTTTAGCCGTGGCGGTGCACAACCACTACAAGCGGATCTCGTCCAAAGAAAAAGAGGTTGACGACATCGAACTTCAAAAGGGCAACATCCTCATGGTCGGGCCTACGGGAACGGGCAAGACCCTGTTGGCTCAGACCCTTGCCAAGTTTTTGGACGTGCCGTTTACGTTGGCCGACGCGACCACGTTGACCGAAGCCGGCTACGTGGGCGAAGACGTCGAGAACATCATTCTCAAACTCCTTCAGGCGGCCGATTATGACGTGGAGCGGGCGGAGCGCGGCATCGTCTACATCGATGAAATCGACAAGATCAGCAGAAAAAGCGACAGCCCGTCGATCACACGGGACGTGTCCGGAGAGGGAGTCCAACAGGCGCTGCTTAAACTCATCGAGGGAACGGTCGCCAATGTGCCGCCGCAAGGGGGACGAAAACATCCTCATCAGGAGTTCATCCAGGTCAACACGAGCAACATCCTGTTCATTTGCGGCGGCGCGTTCGTCGGATTGGAGCACATCATCGAGCAGCGGCTCAATCGGAAGGCCATGGGATTCGGAGCCGACGTGCGCGGACGGCACGACGTCCGAGTGGGCGATCTGCTCGCCAAGGTGCAGCCGGAGGACCTTCTGAAATACGGCCTGATTCCTGAATTTGTGGGGAGATTGCCGGTCGTGGCGACGCTGGAGGAATTGGACGAGCGGGCGATGATTCGAATTCTCACCGAGCCGCGAAACGCCCTGACCAAGCAATATGAAAAACTGCTCTCCTTTGAAAAGGTCAAACTCCGGTTCACGGAGGGAGCACTGGGAGCCGTCGCCCGAAAAGCCTACGCCCAAAAGACCGGCGCCCGAGGGCTGCGCGCCATCTTGGAAGAGGTGATGTTGGACGTCATGTACGACGCCCCGTCCCAGAAACAAATCAAAGAAGTGGTTATCACCGAAGACGCGATCACCGGAAAAAATCCCCCTATTCGCATCTTCGAACA
>JAIWOH010000162.1 GCA_020216985.1 Nitrospira sp. | reverse complement strand
GGATATCGACGCCAAGAGCGCGTGATCCGTTCCAGAAGGCGGGCTGGTCATCCGCCCGCGCATCCTTAATCCCCACGCGGGGGGGGGCGGTCATTTTTCTAGCTCGCCGTTCCGTCCCCTTTTCTGAAAACCCTCCTCCGCACGGAGCGTTCGTCTCTTTTTCTCGACAAGTGGAAACATCGCGCTATACTGGATACGAACGAATGATGTGAATCGAAGAGAGGGGAGCCGTGAAATACCCTGTTGCATCGAGTCTCCGCCATCGAGGGAAAGCGCTTGAGCTGGACGCAGCACGAGAAATGGTCATTTTGATCGGAAGCAATGGAGAGCCGATCGGCAGTTTGTCTTGGGACTTTGTGATCGACCAGATCATGGCCTGTCGCAAGATGCCGGTTCAGAGGGAGGTTCGATCGGAACCTCGCGTCGCGCTGACCTTCCGGGTCCGCTACCGTACGCCGGAAGGACAACACTTTGAGAGTCGAGCCGGCGGCATCGGCGGTGGCGGAATGTTCATCGAAAGCCTGTCACCGCTTCCCATCGGAACGAGACTGGCCATGGAATTCTCGCTGCCGGACAATCCCGAAGAATGGCTTCCGGCAAAAGGGATCGTCGCCTGGATTTGTCCGAAAGCCGATCACTATACCTTCAGTCCGGGCATGGGAGTGCAGTTTACAGAAATCGCTTCCGAGGTCCGCGAGCGGATTCTCGCCGTGGTGAGCGTTGTGCAGAACAAAGGTAAGGAATCGGAAGCGCTTCAACCGACATAATGAAATGATTGTACGCAACGGGCGATCGTGAAATTTTCCGTCATCTCCACACCGGGTTATGCGGGCAAGTCCCTGGTCATCGATCCGGATCGAGAAGTCATCGTCGTGCAGGATACGACGGGCCGAGTGCTGGGTGACGTGCCGTGGGGCGCGGTCATTGAGCGGGTCTTGGCCGATGATGGAACCAGGTTCGCCCACTGCCGCGCCTATCCGCGGGCCAATCTCGCGATAAAAGTGCGGTGCACCACATCGAATGGGCAAACGTTCGAAAGTCTTACGGGCGGCATCGGAGGCGGAGGTCTGTTTATCGAGAGCGGTTCGCCCATGGCGGTCGGGTCCGAACTGTCTCTGGAGTTTGCCTTGCCGGATCGGCCTCTCGAGAAGTTGAGGGCGAAAGCAAAGGTGGTGTGGGTCCGCAACAAAATGGAGCGGTATCTGATGTTTCCGGGAATGGGCGTTCAATTCGTCGAGATCGACAAGCAGGCGCAGGGTTCCATCATAAGCCTGGTCGATGCGTTGAATCGGAGCCGGCAGCGCCACGACGTCGATCCATCACGTCCTACCTCCTCATCATAGCCTCGAAAATCGCCTGCCGATTGGATGCCGAAGGGACATTCTGAGGCATGTCTCGCCTCCTTACGCTCTTCCGGCGATGAAGACAGGAACCAAATGCACGGTCAGGTGCACGGTCAGGCAGGTCACGCTGAAGGTGACCGGTCTTCTTGAACGGAAGGAGACCGTCTTGCGGCGTCCAGGGATTGTTGAAGTTCTTTTTGTGCCGCATCCAATTCGGTTTGAATGGTACGTGCGTGGGGGGCGATGCTTTCTCGGACGTCGGTCGCTGCCTCTCGAAATGTTCGCACCAGGTCTCCGACATTTGCACCGATCTGTTGCATTTCTTGCGGAGACATGTGGTCGTCGGCCTTCGTGGCTTTGGCTTTCAAGGCGGCTTGTTGAGCCTGCACGCGGGCGACGGCCTCCTTGTTGACGATCGCCGAAGGACGTTTCGTAGGCGGTTTTGGGCGAGATCCGGCGGGCAGCGGCGGGTACTGTGCGCGAGGCGAGGGAGCAGGAGCGGCGGCCCGTTCTTCCATCGAGACCACATGCTGCTCCGGTGCGGTTGAAGATTGCTGTTCTCGCGGCGGAGCCGTTCGTGCTGGTTGAGGAGATTCTGGTCCTGTTTGGTAGAGCATCGAGGCGGTCGTGCCAGGCGTCATCTCCGGGCCGGGAACGGAGGCGGCAAGAGGTCTAGAGGTGGAAGGCGGCCCGGTATGCGAGGGAGGATCTGCGGCAGCCGGCGCCTGGCTTTGCGGCGGGGATGCCTCCATTTCCGTCGCACTTGCGGCAGGCTGAGGAGCGTCATGGACTTCTTTCTTGAAGCTCCGTAAAGCTTTCCCGACTCCTTCGCCGATTTGGGGTAGACGCCCTGCTCCGAAGATGATCAGGATGATCACCAAGATAAGAATAAGTTCGGAAAATCCCATCGTGCCGAACATGCCGGCTCCCTTTGCCAGGAGGCAATTGCGCTCCGGGAGAATCCTCCCTGGTGACTCTAGCCGTCCTATTGAGGGGGTGTCAAGAAAGGAGCAGGTCGGCAAGGCGAGCCATATCTCTCAAAAGATGGGAACAATGGCCGTTTGGAGCGGCTGTCCATAGACCACGGCTTCTCGATCCGACACGTACACGTCAAGTTCGCTCCGGATGCCGAATTCGCCCGGAAGATAGATGCCGGGTTCCAGAGAAAAACAGGTGTGCGGCAAGAGACGTCGTTCGTCCCGCGTTTCCAAGTTGTCGATATTGGCTCCATTGCCATGGACTTCCTCGCCGATCGAGTGGCCGGTCCGATGCACGAAGTAATCGCCGTATCCGGCTTCCCGGATCACGGAGCGGCAGACCTCATCGACCTCCCAGCCGAGGGGGAAACGACCTTGGGCTACCCGTTCTTGGATAAACGACAGGGCTGCGTCCCGACCTTGTCGGACATGGTCAAAAATCTCACGGTGCTTGGTGGGGACCGTGTTGCCTGTGTAGCAAGTCCATGTGATGTCGCCATAAACGGATCCCGGTTCCCTCCGCTTGGCCCAGAGATCCATCAACACCAGGCTGTCTCTGGAGATGGGAGCCGATTCGGATTCCGACGGTCCGTAGTGGGGATCGGCACTGTGGGCGTCGACGGCGACAATGGGCGCACCGGAGGTGACCATGCCGGCGTCATGGATGCGTGAGAGGAGAAACCGCTGCACGTCGTATTCCGTCATCCGTTTTCCATTGGAGAGGGCCGTCCCGATATGGGCGAAGGCCTCATCGACGATCCTCCGAAGCGCCGTGACCGCGTAGCGGTGGGACTCCAGTTGTTCGTCGGTCCAGACCGCTTCGAATCGTTGGACGAGGTCGGCGGACGTGATGATGTCGACCCCGAAGCTGCGGATCAATTCGATTGTGCCCGCATCGACGCGCGAAAGATAGGGAACGGCGTTGAAGGGGGAATATTGCATAGCGATCCGCCGACGGCTCCCCAACAGAGAAAAGAGCAGCTGCCGTTGTTGCTCCCACGATACATAATAGCGGGTGTCGCCGGGCAGCTCATCCAGGACGTGGGGTTCGATCCGGTGGAGCAGCTTCACCGGCTCTCCGAAAGCCGGAATCCAGTAGTACCACCGTCTGGTGACGTGCCGGCCCGCGTCGAGTAGCAGGATCCGATAGGCCAGGGGGTCGCTTCCGCGAAAGTCGTAGAAGAGCCATCCGTCAAGCCCCTCCGTTTCCTGAAGGGCCTGTTGGATCGAAGCGATTCGTCGGTCGTGCGCCGAAGGGTTCATGCTGTCGCATCTTATTCGTTGAACGTCGAGGGCGTCAATTTGAGTTGAGAATGCTGTGACGAGGAAGGTCGACGCCCGCAGAGATCCGTGACGTCTCATGTTACAATACCGCGCTTATGATGAAAGAACTCTTCGGCGGATCGTCTTCCTACCGAGTGACGTTGTTCTTCGGCCCGGAGCCGGTCGATGGGGCGACCGACGTGCTGGCGTGCGTGTTCAACGTCAAGAAACGGAGCTGGAAAGCCGGCATACAGGTTTCCGTGGAAGTCATGCTAGAGCAGGTGACACGCCTTCGGCACGAGCTGCGACTCATGGATCGGCTGTCGGAATCGTTGCCGGCGATTGCGCCGGAAGAACGTTCGGCTTGTGAGCAACGGATCGAGGATCTGTTTGCTCAAGCGGTGGCCTGGTGTAAACTGGCGCTTGGAATGGAAGCCGGCTTGACTCCAGAGAGCCAATGTATCCCGGCCGCAGCTTTTGTATCGGAGCTGGACCGGTTGGTCATGGATCGGCGAGAGGACGTGGCGACCTACATTGTGTCGGAGTTGGATCTGGCGATCGATCCGTCGTCGCCCTCGTCGTTGTAGTCTTTTCCGAGCAAAGGGTTTGCATTCATCCACGGATTTGTTATAACGCAGTGATCATCACGCCGCGAGATGCGTGCACGGTCATCAACAGTCGCGGCCCTCAAGGGAAGGAGGCACTTCACGTGAGAGTTTCGATTGTGGTGTTCATCGTTGTCCTCACCTACGGTTCCATGGTGGCTGCTCCCTCCTGGAGCCAGTCGTCGTCCGCCGACACGCAGCAAGGAACGGCTTCCGGGGCCGGTATGGGCGCCGCGTCCGCCGTCGCGACGATTTTATACTTTCCGTTTAAGGGAGCCTTTGCGCTCGGGGGAGGGATCGTCGGCGGTCTTGCCTATGTCTTTTCCGGTTTCAATGAACAAACCGCGAAAAGCATTTGGGTCCCCAGCATCTACGGAACCTACGTCATCACCCCGGAGCATCTGACCGGTGATCGTCCCGTCCGATTCATCGGCGTTGCAGCGGAGGGCGATGACGCGGTGACGCCGTCGGAGCAGCCGGCGGCCAGCCCCGCCTACTAGGTCATGAAGCCTGTCATCGGCGTGACGCCGGACTTCAATGCCGGTGACAGGAAAGACATGGGTGGGCGGGAGCCGACGTATTTTTTACGGGCTCGCTACGTTCGGGCGATCGAAGAGCTGGGCGGCATCCCCTTGATTCTCCCGCTTGTGGCGGGGCCGAGCGCCAGGCGCCGATTGCTCGACGGTGTTGACGGGCTCCTGATCACCGGCAGCGGTCCGGACCTGCCTCCTCGTCTCTACGGCGAGCGCCAACTGTATCCGTTTCCGTTGGTGAGCAAGCGGCGCGCCGACTTCGAGCTTGAGTTGGTCCATCAAGCCCGCGCCCGCGATCTCCCCATCTTAGGCATATGCGGAGGCATGCAAACGATCAACGTGGCGTGCGGCGGGAGCCTCTTTCAAGACATCCCGTCCCAGGTTGATCGGGCGTTGAACCATCGTCAGAAGACCAAGGCGACGAGGGTGTCTCATCCCGTCGTGGTCGCGCCGAAGAGCCTGCTTCGAAGCATCGTCGGGCGATCCACGTTACTGGTGAACAGCTCTCACCATCAATCCGTCAAACGAGTGGCGCCCGCGTTGATCGCGAGCGCCACGGCTCCCGATGGGATCGTGGAAGCCATCGAATCACCCACCCTCCGTTTCTTCCTGGCGGTTCAATGGCACCCTGAATTTCTCTTCGACCGCCACGCGGCCCATAAAAAGTTGTTTGCGGCTCTGTTACGCGCCGCACGACGGACCCGATCATGATTCACATCGAAGAGGCTGAAGAAAGGATTCGTCTCGCTCCCGCTAGGCTTGGTCGCGCATGGAGCCTCAAATGAGCGAACCAACAACTCCTTCTGGTGCGGCCCGGGATGCCGGAGGATCGGTGACCGGCCGGCTCTTTCGGACGAAATCCATCGCCCAAATTCTCGCCGATGCGGATCAGCCCGAGCACCGTCTAAAGAAGACCTTGACGGTCTGGGATCTGGTGGCCCTCGGGATCGGAGCGATTATTGGGACCGGCATTTTTGTGCTGGTCGGGACCGCCATCGTGGGCGACATGTATCGGCCGGGGGCCGGTCCCGGCATCATGCTGTCCTTTGTCTTGTCGGGATTGACGTGTGCCTTGGCCGCCCTCTGTTATGCGGAGTTCTCGGCGATGATTCCTGTCGCCGGTTCCGCCTATACCTTTTCATACGCCACGTTGGGTGAATTTCTCGCCTGGCTCACGGGATGGAATCTGATCCTGGAGTACGGCGTCGCCTGTGTCGCGGTGGCCATCGGGTGGTCCGGCTACTTCACCAAATTGCTCGCGCTCGCGGGGCTGGAGTTGCCCTATTGGGCGACCAATCCTCCCCATTGGGCGGGGGGGCCGGAGGGAAGCATCGCCAATTTCCCGGCGGCGATCATCGTGTTGCTGATCACGTTGATCCTGGTGATCGGCATCAAAGAGAGTGCACGTACCGCCGGATTCATCGTCGTCCTCAAACTGGGGGTCATTCTCTTCTTTATCGCCGTCGGAGCTCCCGCCGTGGACGTCAATAATTGGCGACCGTTCATGCCGAATGGATTCGAGGGCGTGCGGGCCGCCGCCGCGATCATTTTCTTCGCCTATATCGGATTCGACGCCGTCTCGACCGCCGCGGAGGAAGCCCGCAATCCTCAGCGCGACGTGCCGTTGGGCATTCTCGGCTCGTTGGCCGTGTGCACGATCCTCTACATTTCCGTCGCGGCGGTGCTGACCGGTCTGGTGTCGATGGAGCAAATCGATATCCACGCGCCGGTGGCCGAGGCGCTGAGCGTCGTCGGAATCAAATGGGGGGCGGCGCTGGTCGCCGTCGGCGCCGTTGCCGGCATCACCAGCGTGCTCGTCGTGATGATGCTCGGGCAGATCCGCGTCTTCTTTGCGATGTCAAGAGATCGACTGTTGAGTCCCGGCTTGTCCGTCGTGCATCCGACGTTCGGGACGCCCCACCGGGTGACGATTCTGACGGGAGTGGTCGTGGCGATCTTGGCCGCCTTGTTTCGCATCGGCGACGCGGCCGATATGACGAATATCGGAACCTTTTTTGCCTTTGTGTTGGTCTGCTCCGGCGTCATGGTGCTCCGGTACACCAAACCTGAGCAGCCTCGCCCTTTCCGCCTCCCTTTCATGCCGATCGTCCCGCTTTTGGGCGTCGCGGCCTGCCTGTATCTGATGGCGGGATTGCCGAAGTTGACCTGGATCCGCTTTGTCGTCTGGACCGTCGTCGGAATTCTCGTTTATCTGGCGTACGGCTTCAGACACAGTAAACTTGCTGCGCAGGCCGATCGATCGTGATCCGTTCTCGTTGCCGGCATTATGACAGATGCCGGGGGGAGGATGGACCCCGAGACCACGCCCGCCCTGCGAGGGTCCCAGTCGCCCAGGCCATGACAAGCCGTCTGGCTCGACGAGTATGTCATGGTCGTGGGGGATCGTCAAAAATCGCTCCACATTCCAGACACCGAACCTTTCCCGTCGGTTTGCCTCGTCTGGTTCGCACATCATCGATGATACGTTGATGCGTGCAAAGGATTTGTGCCGCGCAGGATTCAAGGGCGTGAGTTTTGGGAAGAGCTCCCTTGACGTCCAACGGAGTTTCCATCCTCCCTCCTTTTTTCAAATGGAAAACGAGATTTCGCCGGAAGTCCCCTCGTGAATGCCGCCCATTTGAGAAGACGATCCGTTTGAGCAGCTCCTCAGCCGAGAGATATACGCTTTCTTTCAGAGAGGCCGGACTGGTTCCCTGACCGAGAAATCCCAGAGGCGGCCTCGCCGGCACGGATCTCCTGGGTGATCGACGCATAGGAACTCTTGCTCGTTTCGACACAAGCGGCTCGCACTCGGTAAGTCCTGTTTTTGTCAAGGGTGACACGAACTTGTCCCGTTCGGCTTAGATAATCGATGGCCAAAAATACTTGGTTCCACGTCAGGTCAGGGCAGAGACCCACTACCTCTTCCATGGCGCAATCGGTGCCCCATTGTTCCAGCGCTTGCCGAACCCGCTCGATGATGTGTGACACCACCATGGTACACCTCCTGGTCGATGGACGTTCTCCCTACTCCGCATGGTTCGCTATGTCACATACTTCTTAGAGAGATCAGGAGGCAAGAAAAACCGGGGATATTACTAGAAGCATGAAAGGAGATTACCTGAGACCGCTCAACGCTCAAAAGGTCGGTATAAAGGCGGAGATCGAGAAAGTACGGTCGGTGAGTTCTTTCAAGATTCAATCAGTTGTATTGGAGGGGCGGTCCGGCGCCCGTCGGTCTTCCGCAAGCCGCTCGGCTGCCTGGCCGATCGAATGAAGGAGCGTCCGGTGCGCCTGGCAGCCCACGACTGACGTCGCATCGGAGACGACGGCCGGTTGAGAGGGAGCCAGAAATCGCCGTTTTAAGCGGGCGATCCGTTCGAGCGATTGAGCCAAACGGTCGGTCGAGATCGTTCCGTCCGCGACGGCCTTGTCCAGCGCGTCGATCGCCGCCGCTTCTCGGTTGCGATCCTTGCAGATCAAGATGATGTCGCAGCCGGCTTGAACCGACCGCACGGTCGCGTCTTCGATGCCGTAATGGTCGATGATCGCACGCATTTCAAGATCGTCGGTCAAGACGACGCCGTCGTAGCGTAGTTCTTGACGGAGCAGAGTTCCGATGACGGTCGGGGAAAGGGTCGCCGGATGGTTCTCGTCCAAGGCGCGATACAGCACATGGGCCGTCATCATCGCGGCGATGCCCTGCGACGCGGCGTGCCGAAACGGGAGCAGTTCGAGTCGCTCCAATCGTTCGCGCGAGGCCGTGACGACGGGCAATTCATGGTGCGAATCGGCCGCCGTGTCACCGTGGCCGGGAAAATGTTTGCCGCAGGCGACGACGCCGTTCTCTTGCAGGCCCCTGACCGTGGCCCATCCCAACTCGCACACGAGCTCGGGGGTGGAGCCGAAGGCTCGGTCTCCGATCACGGGGTTTGCGGGGTTGCTGTTGACGTCCAACACGGGCGCCATGTTCATGTTGATGCCGACGGCTCGCAGTTCGCGCGCCGTTGCTTCCGCCGCCGCGTAGGCCAACCGGGGAGACCGACATCGCCCCAGAATCTCGCAGGGAGGAAAAATGGTGAAATCCTTGGGGAGACGAGACACCCGTCCTCCCTCCTGGTCGATGGCGATCAACAAGGGAGATTGTGGGCTGCATCGCTGAAGCGCATTGGTGAGGTCGACGATCTGTTCGGTCGATTGAAGATTTCTCGCGAACAAGATCACGCCGCCTGGCCGATACTCCTTGAGAAAAGCGGCGAGATCAGGAGAAAGATCCGTGCCGTCGAAGCCGATCATAAAAAGCTGCCCGATCGTATCGCGCGACATCAGCATGGAATTCACCTCCGGATGCGGACGCCGCCGCTGAGAAGGGAATCGTCCGCCGGGATCGATTCCTCTTCACCGATCCGTCGGCCAAAGGCTTGCATCGGACGAGGGGGCGTCACAGGGAACGGTCCATGAGGTATTGGATCAAGAGCCTGGTGCCGATCCCCGTCGGTCCTTTGGGGACATAGGCCCGCTCGCGCTCGCTCCAATCAGTGCTGGCGATGTCGAGATGGACCCAGGGCCAGTCGCCCGCGAATTTGCTTAAGAACAACGCTGCGGTGATCATGCCGGCTCCGCGACCGCCGATGTTCCGCATGTCCGCCACGTCGCTCTTGAGCTGCTCGAAATAGTCTTCCCACAACGGCATTTCCCAGACCCGTTCGCCCGATCGTTGTCCCGCTTTGCGCAGCGACTCCTTCAAGGTGTCGTCCGTGCCGAACATGCCGATGGCGAACTGGCCGAGCGCGATGACACAGGCGCCGGTCAGCGTGGCGACGTCGATCATCGCCGCCGGTTTGTAGCGAGCGGCGTAAGCCAGTCCGTCGGCCAGAATCAATCGACCCTCGGCGTCGGTGTTCTGGACTTCGACGGTTTTGCCGGACAGCGTCTTCACGACGTCCCCCGGCTTCATCGCGCCGCCGCCGGGCATGTTCTCCGTCGCCGGGAGCAGACCGACCAGATTCAGCGGCAATTTGAGCCGCGCCGCCGCCCGCACGGCGGCCAGGACTTCGGCCCCTCCTGTCATGTCCGCCTTCATGTGTTCCATGTTCTCGGCCGGTTTGAGCGAAATCCCGCCCGTGTCAAACGTGATCGTTTTCCCGACCAGGACGACAGGGCTGTCGTTCTTCTTTCGAGCGCCGTGATATTCCAGGATGATGAATTTCGGAGGCTCGTGGCTGCCGCGGGCGACGCCCAGTAACGCCCCCATGCCGAGCTTGGCCATGTCCTTTCGT
>JAIWOH010000161.1 GCA_020216985.1 Nitrospira sp. | reverse complement strand
ATCCATCGGCGCCGGGCCGCTCCGGCCTCCGGTTCAATGCAGTCGGAGTGGGATGCTTCACGAGCAGAACCACCGAAGCGGCTGAAAATGATGCCCTCCGCAGAACAGCCGATGACGGAGGAGCCTCTCGGGGAGTCTCTCGGATAGAGAGGCTCGGATCCGGATTTTCCTCCTTAACTTATTTAGTGATCAGACTGTTTGCTAATGAGCAAGAAAGCGCGAGGACGTTCTGCGTTAAGCAGGAGGTCATCAGCAATCTCGTCCTCTTAACAGACCGGAGGTAGGACTTTCGGGGCTGGATGAATTAGGTCCTTTGCTCGCTTGCTATCTTGCGAACCTTCTATCTAAGATCCATAACTTCTTTTTCAAGTCAATATCTTGCGAGTCGAAGACAATGGTCGAGCCGAATCTTGTCCAATACCTGACAAAATTCCTTCCTATCCTGCTGTTTATTTTTGCCGCGCTTACCTTTGGGATCGGCACGTTGGTGGTGAGTTATCTTGTCCAGCCCAAGTATCCGGAGCCGGAAAAACTGTCGGTGTATGAGTGCGGCTCGGAGCCCTTTTCGGATGCCCGGATGCCGTTTCCGGTCCGATACTATGTCTTTGCCGTGCTGTTCGTCATTTTCGATATCGAAGTGATTTTCCTGTATCCCTGGGCGGTGGTGTTTCGCAACATCGGGATCATCGGGTTGATCGAGATGTTGATTTTCATCGGTCTGTTCGTCGTGGCGTACGTGTACGCTTGGCGGAAGGGGGCGTTGGAATGGGACTGATCCAGCTGGGGCGGCATGAAAAGGACGGCACGCCGGATGTCTTCGTCGGGTCCCTGGAAAAGGCGGTGAATTGGGCGCGCAAAGGCTCTCTGTGGCCCATGACCTTCGGGCTCGCCTGTTGCGCCATTGAGATGATGGCAGCCGTGTCGTCCCGATATGACATGGATCGATTCGGCGCGGGTGTGTTTCGCGGGTCACCGAGGCAATCGGACCTCATGATCGTGGCGGGCACGGTCTGCCGCCGGATGGCGCCGGTGATCAGAAAGATCTACGATCAGATGCCGGAACCGAAGTACGTGATCGCGATGGGCTCTTGCGCGACGTCCGGCAATATCTATGACAGTTACAGTGTCGTGCAAGGGGTTGATCGGTTCATTCCGGTGGACATGTATGTGCCCGGCTGCCCGCCGACGCCGGAAGCCCTGCTGGACGGCATCTTGAAGCTCCAAGAGCGGATCATGCAAAGGCGCGTGTTCACCAGTCAGCCGAAAGAAGTGAAGATTGGTCTGAAAGTATAAAAGCCTGACGGTTTCCGATGCACCAATTGGCCAAGCGGATTCAGGAGTCGTTTACGAGCGGGTTCGTCGGCGCGTCGGAATGGCGCGGGGACGTGGCTGTCACCGTCACGAGAGACAAGGTTCATGACATCGCCGAGTTTCTCCGTGATGATCCGGCGATGGATTTTGATTATATCGTCCACGTGAGTTCGGTGGACTGGCCAGACGACGAGGAGCGGTTCGAAGTGGTGTGGGAATTCTACTCGATTCGGAAGCGGCACCGCCTTCGATTGAAGACCAGGGTGCCGGAGTCCGATTGTGTCGTGGACTCCCTGACGGATCTGTGGAAGGGGGCGGATTTCATGGAGCGCGAGGTCTACGACATGATGGGGATTCGATTTCGAAACCATCCGGACCTTCGACGAATTCTGTTGCCGGACGATTTTGCCGAAGGCTATCCCTTGCGAAAGGATTTCCCGCTCCGGGGCAAGGGATGGCGCGACACCTTTGAGTTTTTGGACGAGCAATCCTGATGGTGTGACGGCGGCTTATGGCGTTCGAAGATCAAAGAACCACGATCTATAAAGTCGATCCGGAACACCCGGAAAGCGAGACGCTGCCCGCGTTACGGACGGAAGAGCTGCTCTTGAACATGGGGCCTCAGCATCCCAGCACACACGGGGTGCTCAAGGTCATCATGGAGTTGGAGGGGGAACGGGTGGTGAAGTCCACGCCGGTCATGGGGTATCTCCATCGCGGGGTCGAAAAGCTGGCCGAAGACGGTACCTATCATCAGTTCATCCCCCACACGGACCGGCTCGACTATGTCTGCGCCATGTACAACAACTTCGCCTATTGCCGGGCCGTGGAAAAACTGTTGGATCTCAAGGTGCCGGATCGCGCCGAGTACCTGCGGACCATCGTGGCGGAAGTTCAGCGCATTATCGGGCATCTCTTCTGGCTGAGCGCCCAGGCGCTGGATATCGGCGCCATGACAGTCTTCTTTTATTGCTTCCGCGATCGGGAAATTCTGTTGGATTGGTTTGACGAGCTCTGTGGAGCTCGTCTCACGACCAGTTGGTATCGCATCGGAGGGGTCGAGCGGGATTTGACGCCGTCGCTGATTTCGAAACTGAAGGCGTTTCTCGATTATTTTCCGCCTAAGATCGATGAGTATCAGGTCTTCCTGGAAAAGAACCGCATTTGGCTCGCCCGCACCAAGGGCATCGCCGTCATTTCAGCCGAGGACGCCGTCAATTTCGGGTTGAGCGGGCCGACGCTGCGCGGGTCAGGCGTGGACTACGATCTGCGCAAGTACGAGCCCTACAGCGCCTATCCGAAGTGCGAGTTCAGCGTGCCGGTCGGGAAGAACGGCGATACCTACGACCGGTACTGGATCCGCATGATGGAGCTGTATGAAAGCGTGAAGATCATCAAGCAGTGTTTGGAGCAGATGCAGGAGGGCCCCGTCATGGCGGAGGTTCCTAGTGTGACCTTTCCGCCCAAGCAGCGAGTCTTTACGAATCTCGAGTCGATGATCCAGCAGTTCAAGCTCTTCTCGCAGGGATTCAAGGCTCCGCCCGGTGAGATCTATTGCGGAACCGAAGCGCACAAGGGGGAGCTCGGTTTCTATATCGTCAGCACGGGGGGCGGCAAACCCTATCGGCTGAAGATCCGCGCTCCGTCGTTCATCCACATGGGGGCGTTCGATCACATGGCGAGAGGGTACATGATTTCCGACGCCTGCACGATTTTCGGAACCTACGATATCGTCATGGGCGAGTGCGATCGATAGGAGTCGGCGATAGGAGTCCGATGGTTGTGGGGCAAAGTTCGGCTGGTCGCATCGATCAAGACTTGCGAGCGGGTGAAACAGTGACGGGGTGCGGGGAAACGCGATGGGACTGAAACCGGCCACCAATCCCGATGTCGAAGCGGCGACGATCGAGTTGACGATCGACGGCAATCGTGTCGTCGCAAAAGACGGGGTGTCGCTGTACGACGTCATCGCCATGACGGGGAAGATCATCCCCGCCATGTGTTACCACTACACGTTCGATCCCTTCGGCTCCTGCGGGATGTGCCTCGTCATGCAGGAGGGGAAGAAGGCTCCCGTTCGATCGTGCACCGCCAAGGCGGCTGCTGGCATGGTCATCCGCACGGAGGGTGAAGACCTCTTTCTCGCCCGTAAGAAGGCCGTCGAAAAACATCTCTCCGTCCATCCTCTGGATTGTCCGGTTTGCGACGCGGACGGCCACTGCGAGCTGCAAGACATGGCGTTCGAGCACGGCGTCACGAATCTCCCCAACGCCAAGCAGAAATTTATTCCCGAAGACACTCGCAGTTTGGTGCTGGACTTCAACATGAACCGGTGCATCGCCTGCGCCGAGTGCATCAACGTGTGCAAAGACGTGTTGATGATCGATGCGCTGCAGTTCATGAAAAAGGGAGGATTCAATCAGGTCGTCCCCAAAGGCGACGTGGCGCTCCAGTGCGAGTTTTGCGGGGATTGTCTCGCGGTTTGCCCCGTCGGTGCCATCACGAACAAATTCTCCAAGTATTTGTACAAACCGTGGCAGATGAAGAAGACGGCCACGACCTGCAACTATTGCGGGGACGGGTGCCAGTTGTATCTGGAAACGAAAGACGAGGAAGTCATCCGCGTCACCTCGCCCTTGTCATGGAAGAACAAGTGGGGTGACCGAGCGGAAACAGCGAAGGGCCACGGGGGACTGTGTGTCAGGGGCCGCTTCGGATTCGAGTCCATCGATAGCAAGGCGCGGCTCAAGCAGCCGCTCGTTCGTGAAGGCGATCGGCTCGTTGAGAAACCGTGGTTGGAGACGATGCATCTGCTTGTCGACCGATTTGCCGAGATCAAGCGGAAACACGGTTCCGGCGCCATCGCGGGTCTGATCACGGCTCGATGTACGAATGAAGAAGCGTATTTGTTTCAAAAACTCATGCGCGTGGGATTCGGGAGCAATCATCTCGACAGCAGCGCCCGCTACGGCCATATGAACTTCGTGCACGCCATGAAGCGCGCGGTCGGAATCGGCCGGTCGCTCAATGGCTGGGAGGAGTTCACTAAAGCCAAGGCCGTTCTTTTGATCGGTTCGAACGTGACCGAGACCAATCCCTTGACGTCGGTGCGGTTCAAGGAAGCTATTCGTGTGTACAAGGCGCAGGTGGTGACGATCGATTCCGCCGTCACGAATATGGCCAAGCTGGCCTCCCATCCGTTCCTGATCAGGCCGGGTACGGAAGGGCTGGTGATCGACGGACTCGTGAAAACCGTGATCGACCAGGATTTGATCGACGAGGAGGTCGTGCGCAAGCACCCCGAGGCGTTCGGTGCGTTGAGGGCGGCCGTCGCCGATCTGTCGCACGAAGCGATTGCCTCCAGAACGGGTATATCCGTCGAGGCGTTTCACGAGATCGCGCGGATCTTCGCCGAGGCACCGCGATCGATCATTCTCTGCGCCGAAGGCATCGTCAGAAAGGCCGACGGGTACCGCAACGTGTTGAAGCTCGTCGACTTGGCGTGGATCACCGGCAAACTTGGCCGTCCAGGATGCGGCGTGAATACCGTCACGGAGGAGCCGAACGAACAAGGCGTCGTCGATCTGGGAGCGGCTCCCGAGTTCCTGCCCGGCCAGGCTCGGTTCGATGATCCGGTCGCGCGCGAACGTTTTGAAAGGGCCTGGAGCACATCCCTCCCCGCCTCCCGAACCGGATTGCGCTTGGTCGACATTCTTCAGGAATGCAAGACGGGCACGATCAAGGCACTATACGTGTTGGGAGAAAATCCGTTGGCGACTCTTCCGGCTTCCATGGAGGTACGGTCCGCTTTGGAGAGGCTCGAATTGCTGGTGGTGCAGGATCCGTTTCTCACCGAGACCGGACGGATGGCGCACGTCGTGCTCCCTGCCTGTACCTATGCGGAAAAGGACGGCACGTTTACGAACTTGGAGGGCCGCGTGCTCCGCATTCGTCAAGCGCTGGACCCCATCGGGGAGAGCCTGCCGGATTGGCATATCATGACCGCGCTGGCCAACGCGATGGGGTGCCAGTGGGAATATCAATCCGTCAACGACATTCAGGCCGAAATCAGAAAATTGGTGCCCGGCTATTACAACCTGGGTCAGCCCCGCAGGGTCGAGCCGTTGCCGGATGACTACCTTGCGAACGGGTACGCTGCCGACGTCCGTGCTCGCTATGCGGTGGAGGCCGATCCTGGAGAGGCCGGCCGTCCCTTTTCGTTGCAAATGGGGCAGGTGCTCACCCATTCGGGCAAGCTGTCGACTGAAGCTCCCGGTCTGATGAAGATCGCGCCCAACACCGGGAAACTGCGCATGAATCCTCTTGACATGGAGCGGCTTGGAGTGCGGGACGGAGTCAAGGTCCGCGTCACGTCCGAACGTGGCTCTCTCCAGATCGGCGTCGAGCCGGATCAATCCGTTGCGCCGGGGACCTGTTTCTTTCCGGAGCATTTCAACGAACCGCCCGTGAAAGATCTGATGACCGTGTCGGTCGATGCCGCGACCGGCGTGCCCGCGTTCAAGCAGTGCCGGGTCAGTATTGAGCCGGTGTAATCGAATGGAAGCAGCCCGATGGCGACGGAGTAGGAGATGACGATGAGCGTGGGTGCTTTGACGAAGAAGATTGTGCAAGCGGCTCTGTTTCACGAGATTTGGACGGCGATGAAAGTGACGTTTCGTCACATGTTCCACCGTCCGATCACCTTTCAATATCCGCGCGAGCAGCGGACGATTCCTGATACCCATCGGGGCGCCTTGGGGCTTCTCCGTTACGACGACGGGCGGGAACGATGCGTGGGATGCGATCTCTGCGAGGCGGCGTGCCCCTCGCGCTGCATCAAGGTGATCAGTGCGGAGGACGAGACCCGTCCCCTTCAGCGGTACGCGGTCGAATTTTACATCGACATCACCAAATGCGTGTTTTGCGGCTACTGCGTCGAAGCATGCCCGGTGAACGCGCTCGCCATGACGAAGATGTACGAATTTTCCACCCATGACAAACGGGCTTTGTTGTTCGACAAAAAGAAACTGTACGAAATCGGCGAGCGTCATTTGGAAGACGGCAAGAAATATCTCTACGCCCATAATCAGGAACAGAACGTCGAGGAGAGCCGCGAGTATCGGTATTACTTCCCACAGTCCGTGCTCCGATCCACGCAACCGCCTCCGAAGCATCTGAGCTGAGCCATCGACATGATCGTGGTGTTTTTTGCGTATTTCGCAGTGGTCAGTATTGTCGCCGCCGTGCTGACGGTGTCGCTCAGAAATCCGGTTCACTGCGGGCTTGCCTTGCTGGCTCTGTTGATGCACGTGTCCGGCCTCTTTGTGTTGCTGAACGCCGAATTTCTCTGGGCCGTCCAGGTCATCGTCTACGCGGGCGCCATTTTGGTGTTGTATCTGTTCGTCTTGATGCTGTTGAATCTCAAAACCGACGAACGCTATCTCCATTCGTCATATCCGTACTTCCTCGGTCCGGCCGTCGCGGGAGCCGGCTACGTCCTCTTCTTGTTGATTCAGTCGCCGTACGGGGGAGCGAAGGGCAACACGCCCGCTTCGGTCGTGCTCGAACACGGGGACACGTACGCGGTGGGCATCAAAATGTTCAGCGACCATCTGCTGCAATTTGAAATCGTGGGCGTCTTTCTGCTGGGCGCCATCATCGGGGCGATCGTGCTGGCAAAAACACCCAAACCGATGCCCAAGCCGATGGACGGAATCGAGAGGCGAAGCAATCGCTAGGGTCTGGAGCAAGGCATGGTCCCATTGAGCGCATACGTCGCCGTCAGCGCGATTCTCTTCATCACGGGTCTGTTGGGCGTGTTGATCCGACGCAATTTCATCATCGTGCTGATGGCCGTCGAGATCATGTTGAACGCCGCCAACATCAATCTGGTCGCCTTTTCGCACTATCTGGAATCCATGGCCGGGCAACTGGTCGCGTTGTTCGTCATCGCCATCGCCGCCGGGGAAGCCGCCGTCGGGCTGGCGATCATCATCGTCGTTTTTCGCGGCAAGGTCGCGACGAACGTGGATGAAATGAACTTGTTGAAGTGGTGAACACGATGGACGTGACGGATCTGCTCATCAAGCTGATTCCGGTGCTTCCCCTCTTGGCCGTCATCTCCAACGGCCTGTTCGGAAGCCGCTATTCGACCGGCGTGGCTCATCGATTGGCGTGGGGATCG
Organism: Nitrospira sp.; assembly: GCA_020216985.1. GTDB lineage: Bacteria > Nitrospirota > Nitrospiria > Nitrospirales > Nitrospiraceae > Nitrospira_D. The sequence continues at coordinate 2,505 of JAIWOH010000161.1, read as the reverse complement.
GTCGGCTTGTCGTTTCTCTGCGCGATTGGGGTCGCCATCGAGGTGTGGAGGACGGGGATCGTCCGTGAAGTGGTCGTCTATCGATGGATTTTCGGCGGGGACCTGACGATCAACTTGGCCTACCTGATCGATCCGTTGACCTGCGCCTGGCTGCTGGTCGTCACCGGCGTGGGATTTCTCATCCACGTTTATTCCGTCGGATACATGCACGGAGAACCGGGGTTCACGCGCTTCTTCACCTACATGAACCTGTTCATGGTCTCCATGCTGCTGTTGGTGATGGGGAACAACTACGTGGTGCTGTTCATCGGCTGGGAAGGCGTCGGCCTCTGCTCCTATCTGCTTATCGGCTACTACTATGAGCGCGTGTCGGCGGCGAAGGCCGCGACCAAGGCCTTCGTCGTAAACCGCATCGGCGACGCGGGATTCCTCTTGGCCATCTTTCTCGTGTTCGTCAATTTCAATACGCTCGACTATACCGGCGTGTTCGCGCAGGCCGGCTCGCTTTCTCCGGAAATGGCCACGGCCATCGCCCTCTGCCTGTTGGTGGGCGCGGTGGGGAAATCGGCGCAGATTCCTCTGTACACCTGGTTGCCCGACGCGATGGAAGGCCCCACGCCGGTCAGCGCGCTGATTCACGCGGCCACGATGGTGACGGCCGGCGTGTACATGATCGTCCGCAATCACGCCATTTTTGATCTCTCGCCCGTCGCGATGTCCGTCGTGGCGTTCGTCGGCGGAGGAACCGCCCTGTTCGCCGCGACGATCGGCCTGGTTCAAACCGATATCAAGCGGGTGTTGGCCTACTCGACCGTGAGTCAGCTCGGGTACATGTTTCTCGGTTGCGGGATCGGCGCCTACGCGGCCGCCGTGTTCCACGTCATCACGCACGCGTTCTTCAAGGCGCTGTTGTTTTTGTCGGCCGGGTCGGTGATTCATGCCCTGGCGGGTGAGCAGGATATCCGCAAAATGGGTGGCTTGAGCAAGAAAATTCCCTGGACCTATCGCCTCTTTCTGATCGGCACTGTCGCGATCGCCGGCCTGCCGCCCCTCGCCGGGTTTTGGAGCAAGGACGAAATCATGGCGCACGCGTTCGTCCGTGATCACTACCTGCTCTACGGCATTGCGGCGGTGGGCGCCTTTCTCACCTCGTTCTACATGTTTCGACTGACCTATCTGACGTTCTACGGATCATCCAGGATGGACCATCACACCGAAGAACACGTGCATGAGTCGCCGATGGTGATGGTCGGTCCCTTGATGGCGTTGGGGCTGTTGTCGCTGGTCGGCGGGCTGCTGTTGGGGTTTCCCCCTGAGCGCGGCTGGTTACATCAATTTCTGGAGCCGGTCGTTGATCTTCCGACGGACCACGATGCCGGTCTGGGATTGACGCTCCTCTTGATGAGCGGAGCCACCGCCATTGCGTTGCTCGGATGGGGACTGGCCCACTTTCTCTATCATGTCAGCCCGCAGGCCGCCGAGGGGTGGACCGCGAGATTCTCCGGCCTCTATACGACGCTGTTGAACAAGTATTACGTGGACGAGTTTTACGACATGACGGTCGTCGAGCCGACGAAACGACTGGGAGAATTCCTCGACTGGTTTGATCGGACCGTCATCGACGGCGTAGTGCGGGGCGTGGGACGCCTGGCCGACTGGGGGTCGGCCGGCTCCACCTGGATTGAAAAGCACGTGATATACGCGGGATTGAACTTGATCGGATACGGCAATCACCTTGCCGCGCGCGAGGGAAGAAAAATCCAGAGCGGCATGGTCCATCATTATGCCGCTTTGCTCGTGGCGGGAATTTTTCTGATCGCGTTGGTGGTGCAAGTCATCATCCAACAGCAATAGGACAACCCGAAGGACGAACCGACTCGGACGTCGTTCATCATGCTGGAAGAACTCACGGCCGGTTTCCCGATTCTCTCCTGCATTCTCTTTCTGCCGATGGCGGGCGCGATCCTCCTGTGGCTGATCGAGGATGAAGATTTGGTGCGCACCTCGGCCTTGGCGATCTCCTTGATCGAACTCGCGCTCACCGTGTTCGTGCTGCTTCGGTTCGTCCCGGAATCGGCCGCGATGCAGTTCGCGGAGCGTGTCCAATGGGTTCCCGCCCTGGGGATCAGCTATCACCTCGGCGTGGACGGCATCAGCGTGCTCTTCGTCGGGCTGACGGCGTTTCTCACCGTGTTGGTGGTGATCTATTCATGGGACACCGTTCGCTATCAACTCAAGCTGTACATGATGTGTCTGTTGGCGCTGGAGACGACGACGATGGGAGTCTTCGTCTCCCTCGATCTCGTCCTGTTTTTCGTCTTTTGGGAACTGATGTTGATCCCCAGTTACTTTCTGATCAAACTCTGGGGCGGTGGAGCCGAGCGTCATTACGCGGCATTGAAGTTTGTGCTCTACACCCTCCTGGGCAGTGTCTTCCTGCTGGTCGGCATCGCTCTCCTGAACATCAATTTCCATCAGTGGGCCTCGTTGCATCATGCGGAGCAG
>JAIWOH010000160.1 GCA_020216985.1 Nitrospira sp. | reverse complement strand
GTCTACTCCTTTGATTTGTTGGAATTGCTGTCGGTCCCCGTGCCGTATAACCAGCAGGTGCTCATCTTTTGGCTGATGTTCATGGGGTTCGCGTTCAAGGCGCCGCTCTTTCCGTTCCATACATGGCTTCCCGATGCGTTGCTGGAAGGGCCGATCGGAATGGCGGTGGTTTTGGCGGGCGTCAAGCTCGGAACGTTCGGTTTCATACGGTTCAGCATCCCGCTCCTTCCCGACGCATCCAAGAGCGAACCGGTCGTCATGGTGGTGGTGCTCCTCGGTCTCTGCGCCATTCTCTATGGAGCCTGGATCGCGCTGATTCAACACGATTTGAGGCGGCTGCTGGCCTACAGCAGCATCAGCCATTTGGGATTCGTCGTGGTGGGGCTGTTCGCGTTGAACTACCAGGGCCTTCAAGGAAGCCTGTTGACCATGATCAATCTTGGCTTCAGCACCGCGGGGCTCTTCTTCATCGCGGGATTCCTCTACTCACGGCAACAGACGACGCAGTTGTCTTCATTCGGAGGCATGGCCAAGCAGGTTCCGCTCTTGGCCACGTTTTTCTTGATCATCGGACTCGCCTCGATCGGGCTGCCGGGCACGAACGGCTTCGTGGGAGAGTTTCTGATTCTCATGGGAGCGTTCAAGGCGAGGTGGTGGATGGGAGCGATCGCCGTCCTCGGCGTGATTTTCGGAGCGGCGTATTTTCTTTGGTACTACGAACGCGCCATGCTTGGCCCCGTGGGGAAGGCCGTGAAGAGCACAATGAGCGACCTCCAGTTTCGAGAGATCGTCATCGCTTCGGCCCTGTCCGTGATGATCGTGTGGATCGGACTCTATCCGTCCCCGTTTCTTCGAATCATGAACGGATCGGTGCAGGCGTTGGTCGAGCGGTTGAATCACGGGACCGTGGCGGTGTTCGAAGCCCCTGCCGGCGAAAACGGACCTTAAATTTATGGTCGAATACATCCTGCTGTACATCCTTTTTGCCCCCTTCGCCGGAGCGTTGGCGCTGATCTTCGTGTCGAACCGCCAACCCATGCTGGTCAGGGGCATCGCAGTGGCCTCGACCTTCGTCTGTTTGGTCGCGGCGGTGTATCTGTTTTACGCCTACGATCCGGTGAAAGGCGGATTCCAGTTCGTTCAGAAATTTCAATGGTCCAAAGAACTGGGGATTTCGCTGCACTTGGGCGTCGATGGAATCGGGACCCCTCTCGTGTTGGCCTCGGCCGTGCTGCTCTTTACGGGCGTCTTCGTGTCCTGGCACATCACGGATCGCACCAAGGAATTTTACATTTGGTTGCTGATTTTGGCGGCGGCCACGATCGGCGTCTTTATGTCGCTGGATCTGTTTTTCCTGTACTTCTTCTACGAGATGTCCGTGATTCCCATGTATCTGTTGCTGGGCATGTGGGGCAGTCACACGAAGAAGTACTTGGAGATGACGGATCCGGAGGGGGTCAAGCTCCGAGATTCCGTGGGCTTCATCTTCAATTTCGGCGCCAACAGCAAAGAGTACGCAGCGATGAAACTGGTCCTCTTCCTGTCGGCCTTTGCCGTGATGGCGCTGATGGGCATCCTGCTGATCTACAAATATTCCGGCCTGAATACGTTCGACATCCTGGTGCTTCGCGAACAGGCGAATCTCATGAACATTCCCGCGCTGGGGACGACGCTGGACAAGATCATTTGGATTCTGGTGTTCTTCGGGTTCGCCTCGATCGCGCCGATTTGGCCTTTGCATTCCTGGTCGCCTGTCGGACACGCCGCAGCGCCGGCGGCCACCAGCATGCTGCACGCGGGGGTGCTCATGAAGCTGGGGCACTTCTCAATCATCCGGGTCGCGTTTGAAATTCTTCCCGATACGACCAGAGAGCTGATGCCGATCGCCGCCGTGCTCTGCGTGTTCAGCATCGTCTACGGGGGGCTCGTAGCGTTTTACGCCAAGGACACCAAGTACGTGATCGGCTATTCCAGCTCCAGCCACATGGGTTACGTGTTTCTCGGCATGGCGGCGCTCAATTACATCAGTTTGAGCGGCGCGGTCATTTATATGTTCGCGCACGCGATGGCGACGGGCATGCTCTTCGCCATGGCCGGGTGGGTGTACGACCAAACCCATACGCGCGATCTGCCCTCTCTGGGCGGACTCTCGAACAAGATGCCATTCATCGCCGGATGCTTCGTGGTCGGTTGCATGGCGTCGATCGGCATGCCCGGCACGGTGAACTTTATCGCGGAAGTGATGATCATCGTCGGCAGTTGGAACAAGTACCCGCTTCAGGTCATCGTCGCCGTGCTCGGCATTGTCTTGACGATGGCGTATCTCTTCAACATGATGCGGGCCGTGTTCTATGGACCGATGAGCCAAAAGTACAGCCATACCCGAGACGCGGTGGCCACGGTAGATCGGCTACCGCTGTTGGTGATGATCGCCGTCAGCGTCGGCTTCGGGATTTTCCCGATGCAGTTGTACGACGTGGTTCGCTCCGGAGTGGATCCGTTGGTCGCGAAGATCACCTACGTCACGCCGGTTGCCCGGACCGATGACGAAACCGGAGGGATCGGTCGAGATCCGGATCTGGGAGCGGACCGGCCGTCACGGTTGGCGATCCATCCCCGGTCGCTTGCGTCTTACGCCTCGCGAGAACACGAATGACCTTCAATCTGACCATATCGGTCGCCGATCTGCTGCTGTTGCTGCCGGAGATTTTCCTGACCTGCTGGCTCTGCGTGGTCTTGATCGTCGATTTTTCCTGTCCACGCCTGCCCCATACGCGGCTCGCCTTTCTGAGCGTGATCGGCTTGGCTGCCACGCTGGCCTGCCTCGTGTGGTTTGACGCGGCCCACGTGTCCGGTTCGTTGTTCGGCAACATGTTCGTCTTGGACCGCATGGCCATCTTCTTCAAGATGTTCGTCGTCGGGTCCACGGCGCTCGTCATTTTGGCGTCGATGCAGTACGTCGATCGCTTCACGTTGTTCCGGGGGGAATATTACTTTTTGGTCGTGATGTCGGCGTTAGGCATGATGTTCATGGCGTCGGCGAACGACATGCTGTCGCTCTTCGTCAGCATCGAGTTTTCAACGTTGGGGTTTTATATCCTCGTCGGCTACCTACGCGAGGATCTCACTTCGAACGAGGCGGGGCTCAAATTTTTCGTGCTCGGTGTGTTTGCGGCTGGACTTCTTGCCTACGGCATCAGCCTCGTGTACGGCGAAACGGGCAAGCTGGTGTTTTCGGAGATGACTCCGACGCACACGACGGGCACCATGATCGGATTTTTGCTCATTTTCGCCGCGCTGGGATTCAAAATCGGAGCGGTGCCGTTTCATTCATGGATCCCGGACACCTATCACGGCGCGCCGACGCCGGTGACGGCGTTTTTGTCGATCGCTCCGAAAGGCGCCGCGTTCGCCATCCTGATCCGGCTGTTCTTCGTCGCGTTGGCGTCCTTCAAGCCTATATGGGTCTTGCTGTTGGTGGCGGTATCCATCTTGTCGATGACGTACGGAAATATCGTGGCCATCGCGCAGCGGAACATCAAGCGCCTGTTGGCCTATTCGGGAATCGCGCAGATCGGAAACGTGCTCATCGGCTTGGCGGCCGGAACGAAAATGGGGAGCGACGCCATTTTGTTTTACCTCCTGACCTACCTCTTTGCGAATATCGGCGCGTTCGCCGTCGTGATTGCGGTTGCGCAAGCCATCGGCAGCGAAGAGATCGACGACTACAGCGGTTTGAACAGACGGTCGCCGTTTTTGGCCTTCGCGATGTTGCTATTTTTGCTTTCGTTGGCCGGAGTTCCGCCGCTGGCGGGATTCATCGGCAAGCTGTACATATTCATTGCCGCCGTGAAAGAAGGTTTGTATACGCTGATTACGGTCGGGCTGATCAACATCGTGATCTCGATGTACTATTACTTGGTCGTCGTGAAAAAAATGTACATCAATGAACCGACCGACCCCTCGCCGGTCAGTATTTCCGGCCCCATGAAGGCCGTGGTCTATATTGGCTTGGCGGGCACGTTAGTAATCGGCATTTATCCCCAGCCGGTCATCGAGTGGGTCGTGGACGCCACACTGATGTTCTCGAACATGGTTGGTCCCTCGGCCGTCATCTCCCCTTCTCTTCCTCCGTTTGGCGGGTAGTCATTCTGGTTCAGGCCGTTTGTTCTGCTACAATGGCGCGGTCGTCCGTCCGGACGCCCCGAGGCGGATTCGAACGCCGGTCGGCGCGCCCGCTGCGCGCCATGCCTGTTTATGGAACCGTTGAAGAACGAAGAACCTCGCGTTTCTCCCGTGGAAACCGGCGGGGCCGATCCTGGTGTGACCGCGCCAAAGCCGGATGCTTCGGATTCTTTGGGAACAATTCAGGTCCCATGGTTTCGATCTCTGACCATCGAACAGCGGATCTTGTTCGGATTCAGCCTCGTCTTTATCGGCATTCTTGTTATTTCCGCGATCTCCTACAGGAATCTCCGCGTGCTGCTCGAGAACAGCGGTCGGGACACCAGAAGCTATGAATTGATTCAAGTGTTGCGCGACGTTGACGTTGCGACAGATGAAGCGGGAAAGCACCTCCGCCGGTATCTTGTCACGGGTGAGCCGATTTATCTCGGCAACTATCGAGAAGTCGTGAAACAGAAAACAACTCTCGTCACATACGTGAAAGATCTCGCCAGGGGATCGGTGGACCAGGAAGAACGCGCCGATCAACTGAGCCGGACCATGGAACGACAACTTGAGGCGCAAGCCGCCGCCATCGCCAAATTGGCCGAGGGAGGGGTCAAGGCCGTCAAAAAAACGGCGATTGACGGTCCGGCGAAGCAGGAAATCGCGGAGATTCACCGGATCGTCGCGGCGATGGATCAGCACGAACGGGAAACCTTACGCCTGCGGGTGATGCAATCGGCGGCTGAAACCGAGAAGACCATCACGCTGCTCGCCGCCGGGGCTCTTCTCCAACTGATTCTCCTGGCCGCCGTGTATTATCTCATTCGGCATGACATTACGCAGCGACGGCGCGTGGCGGCCGAGCTCAAACGGCACGGCGCGCTGTTGGAAGCCGCGAACAAAGAACTCGAATCGTTCAGCTACTCGGTCTCGCATGATCTCAGGGCGCCGCTGCGACACATCGACGGCTACGCGGCTCTCTTACGCAAGGCGATGGCCGATTCGCTGAACGAGAAGGCCGCGAGATACTTGGACACGATTTCCGCGTCCGCGAAACAGATGGGACAGTTGATCGACGACCTTTTGGTGTTTTCCAGGATGGGACGTCAGGAAATGTTTCGGACGACCGTCGATCTCGCTCAATTGGTGTCGACGGTTCGTGACGACTTGCGGCTTGACTTGCACGGGAGAACGATATCCTGGAGAATCGGGGCGCTGCCCAGCGTGCCGGGCGATCCGGCCATGCTCCGGCAGGTGTTCATGAATTTGATCGCAAACGCCGTGAAGTTCACGAGCACCAGACCGACGGCGGAGATCGCGATCGGCGTCGATCGACGGACGCCCACGGAGGTCGTGATCTTCGTGCGCGACAACGGCGTGGGGTTCGACATGCGGTACGCGTCGAAGTTGTTCGGGGTATTTCAGCGGCTCCATCGGGCCGACGAATTCGAGGGGACCGGGATCGGACTTGCCAACGTACGCCGAATCGTGCATCGTCACGGAGGGCGGGCATGGGCCGAGGGAGCGCCGGATCAAGGGGCGACGTTTTATGTGGCGCTTCCGACGGAGGGGAATATGCGATGAGTCCTGCCAAACCGATTCTCTTGGCGGAGGACAACCCACGGGACGCGGAGCTGGCCTTGGCCGCGATGGAGGAGCATCACATCTCCGACAAGGTGGTCGTGTGCCGCGACGGTGCGGAGGCGCTCGATTATTTGTATTGTCGTGGTGCGTTCACCTCGCGCCATAAAGAGAACCCGGTCGTGGTGTTTCTCGATCTCAAAATGCCGAAAGTCGACGGGCTGGAGGTCTTGCGGACGATGAAGTCGGACGCGAGTCTGCGGTCCATTCCGGTGGTCATGCTGACGTCGTCGCGCGAGGAGCGGGACCTGCGGGAGAGCTATGCGTTGGGAGCCAACGCCTACGTCGTCAAGCCGGTCGAGTTCGGCCAATTCGTCTCTGCCGTCAAAGAACTGAGCCTGTTTTGGGGCATCATCAATGAGCCCCCTCCGGATCCATCGACGTCCAAGGCGTAGAAGCGGTTGCGTAGTCGCTTGTCGGCGGGGGGTGGCCCGAAGGTCGTTGTCCGATTCCAAGGTTGACCTTGATCAACCAAGGAGGTTCCGTGACGATTCCGCTTCGACTCCTCATCCTTGAGGACGACCAGACCGATGCCGACCTTGTCGTCGCCCTTCTGGCCGAGGGAGGAGTCGTCTGCACGGCGCGGCGCGTTGAAAGCCGCGACGCCTTTGTGGCCGCCATCCGGGAAGGCCGGGTCGACATGATTTTGGCCGACTATTCTCTGCCCGGTTTTAGCGGAGAAGCGGCCCTTGATCTGGCCAGGCACCTGGCACCGGATATCCCGTTCCTGTTCGTCTCCGCGACCATCGGTGAGGACCTTGCCATCGACATGATGCGCCGGGGCGCCACGGACTATATTTTGAAGCAGCGGCTGGGCCGTCTCGTCCCGTCCGTTCAGCGCGCACTGCGTGAGGCCCATGACCGAGCAGAACGGAGGAAGGCCGAAGAGGCTCTGCGCCAGAGCGAACTGCAACTGCGGCAGTCGCAGAAAATGGAGGCAGTGGGACGGCTCGCCGGCGGATTGGCTCACGATTTCAACAATCTGCTTACCATCATCATGGGGCAAAGCCAGGTCTTGCTGGGTGAGCTGAAGGCGGGTGATCCCTTGCGAAGCAAAATAGAAGAAATCCATGGAGCCGGTGAACGGGCGGCCGTTCTCATTCGGCAACTGTTGGCGTTCAGCAGAAAGCAGCCGTCCGAACCCAAGGTGCTCGACCTGAACGGTATTGTGGATAACATCGAAACCATGCTGAGACGCTTGATCGGAGAGGACATCCGGCTGCTCGTGAAATCGAGCCCCGATCCGCTCCGTATCAAGGCCGATCTTTCACAGATTGAGCAGGTTGTGATGAATCTCGTCATCAACGCACGAGACGCCATGCCGCAAGGCGGAACGTTGACGATTGAAACCGGCAAAGCCGATCTCCGCCGCGTGCCGATGTATTCTTTGAGGCCGTTGATGCCGGGAGTCTACGTGAAGCTGTCCGTGTCGGATACCGGTTGTGGGATGTCCGAGCACGTCCAGGCGCACATGTTCGAACCGTTTTTTACGACCAAAGGAGAAGGCAAGGGCACGGGGCTCGGGCTCTCGACGGTGTTCGGCATCGTGGCGCAAAGCGGCGGAGGAATCGACGTCGAGAGCGTGATCGGGAAGGGCACGCGATTTGACATCTATCTTCCGAGCGTCGTCGGTGAGATGCAAGAGGAAGCAAGCCGATCGTCGCCTCATCAGTCCGTCGAAGGACACGAGATGATCTTGTTGGCGGAGGACGACAGCGGCGTCCGCGAATTGATCCACGATCTGCTGAAGAAATTAGGGTATCGGGTATGCGCGGTCAGAAACGGCCTGGAAGCCTGTCTTCTGGGGACTCAACAGATCGACGGGATCGACCTCCTGCTGACGGACGTCGTGATGCCGGGGATGAGCGGGATCGAATTGGCCCGGCATCTTCGTGTCATCAAGCCTGATTTAAAACTGCTGTATATATCGGGCTATCCCGATGACATGGGCATCGGAGCTAACGATCAGGCGAGCGCCTATATACAGAAGCCGTTTGCGCCGGAAACGTTGGCACGAACGATTCGCGAGCTGCTCGATGGGAAAGCCAGTGCATCGACGATTGCCCGGGAATCATGACGCACGGTCTCACATGGACAGGATGTGGCTGCCAACCCGAACGACGTCGGTCGCACGAGTTCGATTCATTGACGCCAAACCTTCTGTGAGGGGACGGCAGAGAAGGAAGGGAGGCGTCGTCCGAATCGGGTCTGTGCTGGCGATGCTGATCCTGGCGCCGCTTCCCGGGGCCGCGACGACCATTCAGTGGGAACCGCTGACGGACGGGCTGGCGGTCTCGGTATGGACGCCCGGCTCTTCCTGTCCCGCCGTGCCGGACCTGTTGGCGATCGATGTGGATCCGGAGCGTGCCAGGTTCTCCATTCATTACTACGCCGATGAGAAGCTCACACAGCCGATTCCCATCGAACAATGGCAAAAACTGACGGGACATCCGGTGTTGTTTAACGCGGGATTGTTTCGCGAAAACTTTTCGTATCTCGGATTGCTGTACAAGGACGGGAGGGCCTTGGGAAGTCGCAGACACGGGACCTGGCAGGGATTGTTCGCGGCCGAAGCCGTTCACGGAGGGCTCAGAAAAGCAAGGGTGCTGGATCTGGCCATGGAAAGTTTTGATGAGGATCGGCCTCCGTACCGAGAAGCCGCCCAGTCGTTGATGTTGCTCGACAGTCGGCGGATGATTCGCGTGCGTCGGTCAGGGAAAGAGGCCTATCAAACCATTGTGGCCGAAACGGAAGCGGGGCACATCGTCATCATGAAAAGTCGGGAGGTCACCAGCCTCTACGACCTCGCGCAATGTCTGCGCGACGCCGCGCCGTGGGTTCGCCAAGCCATGGCGATGGACGGGGGATCGTCGTCGGATGTGTTGGTCGTGGAGTCGCTTTGGCGAGACGATCGAAAGACCGCCGGTCGTGTCTCCTGGAAGGCGTTGTTCGGCGGCAAGACAAGCACCCATATCCCCTTGCCGGCCGTAATCGGAGTCAGCCCGCGATGATGGGAAAAAAGAGAGAGTGGACGAAGAGGCCGGTTATGAGCCCTCAGAGCTGTGCGACGGTGAACGGCGGAACGGAGTCTATCGTTTGGGACGTTCGACAGGGAAACCGGACTCGACCCAGGCGTTCATGCTGCCTTCGACGTTATACACGTGACGATAGCCCAAGTCGGCAAGCGTTTCCGCAGCAATGTTGCTGCGTCGCCCTGACTGGCAGTACACCACCACGTGATCGTCGAGTTGAGCCCCGATTTCACGATGACGGGCCTTGATCTCGCGAAAGTCGATGTTGAGATCGGTACCCGGGATCATTCCCGCCCGATGTTCCTCGGGCGTCCGGACGTCAACCAGGATAAACCCCTTCTCTTCTTTGGAGAGCCCCTTGGAGAGTGCGGAATGGAGCTGTTGGACGGTGAGGAGATAGGAATGATATCCATATGCGAAGTCGCCGATCACAAATGTGACCGCCACCAAACAGCCCAGCATGTTCACGACGGCACGTCTCATGCTCGTGACTCCTTCCGTGTCATATTCAAAACAGTCCGATCTTGGTTTCATCATAAAAGCGGGGCGAAAGTCCGGTCAAGAGTCGGATCGACGGCCATGCTTGCCCTCTTGGCCCTCCTCGTCGGTTGTGCCGACGGCGTGAAACTCGTGCAGGAACAGGAGAATGGCGGGGTGGTCGTCTATCCCTTCAAAGAAGGACAAGGGCCGCTGCTTTCTTCCTTTCGGACCCAGGCGATCGCCGTGATCCGTCAAAAGTGCGGGGAACGATCCTACGACATCCTCCGCGAGGGAGAGGCCAAGGGGAGAGCCCGCGTCGTCAGCCCCCTCGAAGGTCAGGAAGAAGTGATCCACGAACGGCGGTGGGGTATTCAGTTTCAATGCAGGTAGGGCAAGTTTCACATGCCTAACGCACCGACGGAGGACCTGGTCGATCCATCAAGTCGCGGACGTTCAACAAACTGAGCAGCCTCACCCCCTCCTGTTCGACGTTGCGTTTCCCTTCCTGTTCATTCCGATCCACGATCACCAGGGCGTGCGTGACGGTCAGGCCCACGCCCCTCGCCGCGGCGACGGCCTTCAACAATGATCCGCCGCTGGTCAGCACGTCATCGACGATGACCGCGCGGTCTCCGGGGCGAACGGCACCTTCGATCAACTTGCCTAGACCATGGTCT
>JAIWOH010000152.1 GCA_020216985.1 Nitrospira sp. | reverse complement strand
ATGACCTGTTCGGAACTGTCCCACAAGACGCTGGTGACCAAAGGCACCTTGACCGGCGTGTTGGATCGCTTGGCCGTGAAAGGGTTGATCAAGCGCGAAGCGATGCGCGGGGATCGGCGTTATACGAAAATTTCGTTGACGGCCAAGGGCGACGCCCTGTTTCGTAAAACGTTCAGTTCCCACACCGCGTTCATCCGTCCGTTTTTCGAGCGGGCGTTGACTCCCCAAGAAGTGGAGCAGGCACGCGCGTTCCTGTTACGAATCAGGGACAGTTTCGATCAAGACCGGTGAGGTTGCAGCCGAGACGCCCCATGGGTCACAATGACCAGACTCCTGTCGTAATGACATGATGTCTGCTGTTGCAGTGCCGGCTCTTCTGACCCCTGCGGCGTCGATAGCCTGATCAACAGTCTATGGAGTTCCGCGATAGACGATGAACCCTCCTTCACCCATACCCACGAGCGGCATACGACGTGTGATGGTAGGGACCGACCGTTCCAAAACGGCGGACCATGCCGTCCGGTGGGCCGCTGAGTTCGCGAGTCGTTACGGAGCGGAGCTGTTTGTGGTACAGGTCATCGTGCCGCAACATCCGACCGTCACGGAATTCGGCGCGGCTGAACAGACGCGGGCCGAAGCTGCCGGCGAGGAACTCACCCGGATCGTGACGCAACTAGCCGGAGAACGGGGACACGCTCTTGTGGTCGTCGATTCCGATCCGGCGTTGACTATCGTCCGTGCCGCCGAACGCGAAGCGATCGACGTGCTGGTGGTCGGCAATTCGGGCATGGCGGGACGAAAGGAGTTTTTGCTCGGAAACGTCCCGAACCGCATCAGTCACAATGCCCGTTGCACCGTCATAATCGTGAATACCCTTCAAGCCGCCGGTGAGCAGGGTCCCGAAGCCGCGCCGATCCCTCGGCGTTCCGCCGACGCCTCCTCCCTCGAACCTCGGCTGGGAGGGCGGGCCGTGCGCATTGCGACGGTGATGGCGAAGTACGGCGTCAAGGAACTCTTCAGCCGGCCCGATCAAGCGGACGTGTCCACTCGTCGCCAACAGGCCAAGCGCCTCCGCTCGGCGTTGGAGGAACTGGGCCCGACCTTCTCGAAGCTCGGACAGATCCTGTCGACTCGTCCGGATCTTCTGCCCGCGGAGTATATCGAAGAGTTGGCCCTGTTGCAGAGTCGCGTGCCTCCCATGCCGGAAAGTGAAGTCGTTCGGGTGGCGGAGCAGGAGCTGGGGGTGCCGTGGGAAGACGTATTCGAGTCGATCGATCCCCGACCGCTCGCCGCCGGGACCATCGCGCAAGTCCATCGGGCGACTCTCGAAAACGGAGACCGAGTGGTCGTCAAGGTTCAACGACCGACTGCCCGTGCCGACATCGAGCAGGATCTGGCCCTCCTTGAGATCTTTGCCCGCCAAGTCGGGCGACGTCCGGCTCTTCAGCAGGTCGTGGATATCGAGGCCGTGTTCAAGCACCTCTCGACGTCGCTCCAGCGCGAGCTCGACTTTCGCCAGGAGATCGAGAATATTCAACGGATGCGGGCCGTGCTGGCGGACTATGATCGAGTGGCGGTCCCCGCCGTCCATCAGGAGTTGTCCACCGCCCGTTTGTTGGTGATGGAGGAGATTCAAGGAATCCCGATCGCGCAGGCGCCGGAAGGTCGGGAACGGATCGAGGCGGCGCGCCAATTGTTGGAAGGTTTCTACAAGCAGATCATCGTCGAAGGCTTCTTCCATGCCGATCCGCACCCAGGCAACCTCATGTGGTGGAAGGACCGCGTGTACTTGCTCGACTTCGGAATGGTCGGGGCCATCGACGCCGGGTTGCGCGAGCATCTCCTGTTGATGCTCATGGCTCTATGGAAAGAGGACGCGGCGTTTCTGACCGATGTCACGCTGATGATGACGAGTTCGATCGACCGGAGCGATTTGGACGTTCCGCGGTTGCAGAGCGAGATCGGCGACGTGATGGCCAAGTACCGCAAGGCGGCGCTCGCCGAGATGCAGATCGGACCGCTGTTGCAGGAAATGAGCGCCATTGCGTTTCGACATGGAGTTCCGCTGCCGGCTTCGCTGACGCTCGCCGCCAAGGCGCTGGCGCAAGTTCAGCTGGCGACGGCTCATCTTGATCCGAAACTCGATCCATACGACGTCGCGGGCAAGTTTTTGATGCGCGTCATGATCACGCGTGCGCGGGCCGCGCTCGACCCCAAATCGCTGGCGTATCAGTTGCAAAAGTTCAAAGTGCGGGCGGAGCGCGTGGTCGAAGCCGTCGAACACCTGATCGGGGCCAGACCCGGGCAGAAGCTGGTTGTGAATTTTCAGGCCAATGCGCTCGAACGGACGGTTCGCCGGACGGGGCGGCGCCTGGCGTTGAGCTCGGCCGCCGCGGCGAGTCTGCTGTCCAGCGGGCTTACCGCCATGTCGGCGACCGTCGCCGACTGGGTGCCCGTCACGTTCGGGATCGTGGCCGGACTGCTGACGCTCGGACTGATCTTCGATCTCCTGCGGGAACGGTGACGGCGAGTCGTTCTCTTGGCTGGTTATCGGATTCGTCAGATGCTGACGCTAGGGTTCGGCCTCGCCGCGCTCGATGGAACGCAGCACGGCCCGTTCGAGCAAAAAGGCGATGGCCGCCATGACGAGAGCGATGAGCCGGTATTCAATACGCCGCATCAAGGATCGGGGCGCCGGCTTCATCGCGGAAGCGTCGTCGGTCATGCGCGCATTATCAACGAGTCCGTTGCCTGCTGCAAGAAGCCTGTCGTTCGCGCCGATGATGCGCCGATCCGAGCCCAAGGCGGACATTTGATCGTCACCCTCGCCTCTTATGGATGATCGCGTTTCGACATGGTTGAAAGATCTCGGTCTTGATCAATACCGAGAGACGTTTCAGCAGCAGGCCGTTACGTGGGATGTGCTGCCGGAGCTGAACGATCACGACTTGATTGCCTTGGGCGTGTTGCTGGGACATCGGAAAAAACTGTTGCGCGCCATCGCCCAATTGTCGCCGTGGCCGGCGAGCAGCGGCGAGGCGTCCGTGCCCATCGCCGGGAAGGAGGAACCCGCGCCGGCCCTCTCCGGCCAAGACCAAGGAGAGCGCCGCCAATTGACGGTCATGTTTTGCGACCTTGCGGGATCGACGGCGCTGGCCTGCCGACTGGACCCCGAAGATCTTCAATCCGCGATCCGGGGATTTCTGGACGCGTGCAGCCAGGCGATCGGCCGGTTCAACGGCTACATCGCGAAATACATGGGAGACGGGCTGTTGGCCTATTTCGGCTACCCCCAGGCCCATGAACATGACGCGGAACGGGCCGTCCACGCGGGGCTGGCCGTCTTGGAGCTGGTCAAGGTGCTGCCCCGCGATCATCCGTTTCCCGAAGAGTTTGACCCGGCGGTGAGAATCGGGATCGCGACCGGACCCGTTATGGTCGGAGAGCTGATCGGCACGACGACCGCCAAGGAACGGTCGGTGTTCGGCGAGACCCCGAACCTGGCGGCTCGACTCCAAGGACTGGCCGCGCCGAATCAATTGATCGTGGATTCGGCGACGAAGCGTCTGGTCGGAGGAGAGTTCGAGTTCGCCGATCACGGGACGTTCGCGCTCAAGGGGTTCTCAGCTCCGATCCAGGCTTGGCGAGTGCTGCGGAGCAAGCCGTCGGCCAGCCGGTTCGAGTCGCGTCGAGCCGGCCGAACGAGCGGTTTCGTCGGGAGAGAACATGAGACCGCGCTGCTGATGGGCCGCTGGCGGGAAGCCGCCGACGGTGAAGGCCAGGTCGTGCTGCTCAGCGGTGAAGCCGGCATCGGCAAATCGAGATTGGTCCGCTATGTGAGTGATCGGCTTGCCGGCTCCGCTCATGCCCTGGTCCAATTTCAATGCTCGCCGCACCATACCGACACCGCGCTCTATCCGGCGATCACCGCGTTGCGGCAGATGACCGGAATGACTGGTGAGGACGGCGCCGAAATACAACGGCAAAAACTGTATGATCTGATGGCTACCATCGGGCTTGATGATCCGATGACGGTCGCTTTGATCGCCGAATTGATGGGGATGTCGGCGGACGATTCGCATCGACTGCCGGCCCTGTCGCCGGAGCGGCGCAAGGACCTGACGCTGGAGGCGCTCGTGCGGGTTATTCACAGACTGGCGGATCGCTCTCCTCTGTTGGTCGTGGTGGAGGACGCCCATTGGCTCGATCCGACCACGTTCGATTTTTTGACGAGGATGATCGATCGCATTCAGCAGATGCACGTGCTGTTGGTCGTCACCTTTCGCCCTGATTTCAAGCCGATGTGGGCCGACTCTAGCCACGTCACCTGTCTTTCCTTGAACCGGCTTCCGCGCCGGCAGAGCGCCGAGTTGATTGCGGAGATGACCAGGGGCAAGGCGCTGCCGCCCGAGGTGCAGCAGGCGGTCCTGGTGAAAACGGACGGGATTCCTCTCTATATCGAAGAGTTGACGGAAAATCTGCTCGCCTCCGGCGTGCTGACCGAAGGGACCGACTCGTTCAGCTTGAACACACGATTGACGGATTTGGCCATTCCCGACAGTTTGCAGGCTTTGCTCATGGAGCGGATCGATCGATTGGGTTCGGCTAAGGACATCGTGCAGATCGGAGCGGCGATCGGGCGGGAATTCGATTATGAACTGTTGCGGGAAGCGGTCGATCTGGAGGAGAGCCGGTTGGAGGAGGCGCTTCGCCGTTTGGTGACGTCGGGGCTCATTTTCCAAGAAGGCGACCTGCCAAACGCCAAGTTTCAGTTCAAACACGCGTTGTTGCAGGACGCCGCCTATCATACCCTGCCCAGAAAATCCCGTCGAAGTTTGCATGCCCGTCTTGCGAGCGCGTTGGAGAGCAAGTTCGCCGAGCGCGTCAAGGCGGAGCCGGAACTCTTGGCCTATCACTATGAGCAGGCGGGATTGATCGGGGCCGCCGTCGAGTACCGACGCCTTGCGGCTCGCAGGGACGCGGAACGATCGGCCGACATCGAAGCCCTGAGCCATTTCAACAGGGCGTTGGCCTTATTGAAGGAATTGCCCGAAGGGCCGGATCGCGATGCCTTGGAATTGGATCTCCTCATCGCGCGCGGGGCTCCCATGGTGACACTTAAGGGATATGCCTCTGACGACATCGAGCGGAACTATCGCCGAGCCAGGGAGCTCTCGAAGGAAGACAGCCTGTCGGATCAGCATTTCCTTGCCGTCTGGGGACTCTGGGTATTCCATCTGGTGCGGGGGCCCCTGGCGCGGGCTTCGGATCTGGCTGAAGCTCTTCTGTCGTTGGCCCGCCGCCGGCAGATTCCCGATCTCCTGGTTCGTGCCCATGAGAGCGCGGGATCGACCGACTCCTTCATCGGTCGGTTCGACGAGGCCAAGACCCATCTCGAGGCAGCCACGACCGATCCACGTCCATGCCGCTCCCACGCCTTGCCGTACGCGCAGGACCCCGGCATCACGGCGAGAATCATGTTGGCCCGGACGTTATGGATCGCGGGCGAAGTGGACCGGGTTGAACCGTTGGTGTCGGAAGCCATCGGCAAAGCGAGAGACTTGGCGCATCCGTTCACCTTGGCCTTTACCCTGGCGACGACCGCATGGATATCGTCCATGCTGCGCGACGCGAATCGCACGTTGGAACTGACCGACGAGGCGATCGTGATCTCAACCAAGTATTCGTTTGAAGTGGCTCGATCATGGGCCATCTCCTCCCAGGGCTGGGCGTTGGCCCGAAACGGTGATGAGAAGGGGATTGGCCGGTTGAGAGAGGGGCTCGCCGCAACGCAAGCGACGGGGGCCGCGCTCAATAACACCTACACTTTGGCCTTGCTCGCGGAGAGTTATCTGCGCCATGGACGAATCGATGAAGGGTTGGACGCCGTCGCGGAGGCGCAGCGGCTCGCCGAGACGCAGGGCGAACGGTTTTGGACGGCCGAATTGAGTCGGCTTAAGGGCGAATTGTTGCTGGGACGGGCCGATCCGCCGATTAAGGATGTGGAACGGTATTTTCAAGAGGCGCTGACGATCGCGCGGAGCCAACATGCCTTCATGTTGGAGCTTCGGGCGGCGACGAGCCTGGCGAGACTGTTGAAGACGTTGAACAGGTCGGAAGATGCTCGGCGTCTCCTTGGGGCCGCCCGTTCCCGATTCAATGAACAAGCGGATTGTGTGGACCTGCACGATGCGCAAACCGTTCTGGATCAACTTCGGACGTGAGGGGGGGCTTGCTGATGGACGGCACACCGCCATCGCTCTCCTGTGAACGATGCATCTGACGATTCTCGGTTCAGGGACCAACGTTCATCCTGCCAGAGCCGCCGCCGGCTATCTCGTGCAGACGGACCAGACCATTCTGCTGGACTTTGGCCCGCGCACACTGATGAATTTGATCAAAACCGGTGTGGATCGCCATCGGGTCACCCATGTGCTCTTTTCTCATTTGCACGCGGATCACTTCTCGGACTTCATCACGTTTTTCTTCGACGCGTTGATCTACACCAAACATGAAGGAGGCCGTCGTCCGGATCTGACCTTGATCGGTCCCAGGAGGACGAAGCGGCTGATCCAAGGCATCATGACCACCTTCCCCGGTTTCTCGAATCCGCCGTTCGGAGTCCGCATCAGAGAGGTGGAGGGGCGATCTTTCCGGATCGGCGATACGGTTGTGACGCCCAGGCCCGTCGTCCACGTGCCGGATTTGAATTGTGTAGGGTATCGGTTGGAATACCGGAACAAGACGCTCGTCTATTCGGGCGATGCCCAGTACTGCGACAGTCTTGTTCGCCTGTGTCGCGAGGCCGATCTCGCCGTGTTGGATTGCTCGTTCCCGGCCAATCGTCCCGGCCCCGTGCACATGCACGCGGGTGAATGTGGTCGGGTCGCGCGTGAGGCCGGGGTGGACCGCCTCGTGCTGTCGCACTTCTATCCGGTGGCGGATCGCGAGGACGTTACTGGTCAAGCGGCGGAAGAGTATGGGGGACGAATCCGGAAGGGAAAGGACTTGCTGACCATTCAGATCTAACGCGCAAATCTCACGCAGGTCCGAGCGTCAAAGCCCCTCTTCCCGAGAAGGGCCGCCCAAGATTTCCATAAATGTGATCAAACGAGCGGATTTGACCGGCTCATTCATTTTTGCGTAGATCGAGCAGAGGTTCTTCACCATACGGGCGAGAATGGCCCGCACGGGGCTGGGTTGCAGGTATTTGTCGTCGAATCCGTATCCGGCCTCGGTCAAGAACCGCGCGCAGTTCTTTTCCGTGAGCAAGGCGCCGCCGTTGAAACAGTCGATGAAGACGGAGTACCGCTTGGATTCGTATTTCACCAAAAAATGACCGGGCATGCCGATGCCGAGGAGCGGCAGGCCCAAACGCTGTCCGATCAGCAAATAAACGACGGACAGGCTGATCGGAATGCCCATCCGTCGGTCGATGACGCGGTTCAAGTAGCTGTTTTCCGGTTCGTAATAATTCTTGGTGTTGCCTTTGAACCCCTGCTCGGCGAAGACGTAGCGGTTGAGGGCGTTGACGGTTTCCTCTCCGGAGGATCGGCAACCGATGCGGGCCCGCACCTCCCGCGCCATCATGTCGAGTTGGGCTTGATACCGCGATACGTCGAGGGACGGGTAGGCGTAACGGGCGATCAGAAAGGAACCGGCTTCCAAGCTCATCGCGTCGTCCGGGCGCGCCGACAGCTCGATCAACTCGCTCTCGATCCGATTCCAGTGAATTTCCTCCAGCACGGCGGCGATGCGATCGGCCATCTCCGGCTGTTCGATCTCCGCCTCCTGTAGCAGCGGCACGGCCGGGTTGCCGATCGAGATCAGCTTGCCGCTGATGGTGCGGACGATGCGGTCGTCCCGGTCAGAAAGCAGGCGGATCAACGCCCGAATTTGGCTTTCTGGAACGAGCATGTCTACCCCATCGCCCGGCGAAACGCCTTGGCTCCTCCGTAGAGACAAATCGCGTCGAAGACCACCATGACCGGTATCACCATGGCGACGTGCGGCAAGGCGTCGCTCCAGCCGGAGAGAATCAGCGGCCTGACCGCGTCGATGGCCCAGGTCATGGGATTGAAGCGGGCGAGAAAGCTCATCCAACCGGGCATCGCCGCCAGCGGCACCAGCGCCGAACTCAAGAAAATCATCGGGAGGGAGAGGAATCCCAAGACCGAAAAGAAATCACCGTGACTCTTGACGGAAAAGGCCATGGCCATGGAGATGGCCGTGAGCCCCACGCCGAACATCATGCCGATCAGGAGAATCACGGCGACGCCGAGCAGTCCCGTCGCCGGCTCGACGCCGAACAGGAACGCCACGCCCAGGATGACCAGGACTTGCAGCGACGTGATCGTCATCACGAAAATGAAGCGGCTCAAAATGACGGAGCTTCTTCTGATCGGGGCCGACATCAGCCGTTCGAGAAAGCCGTTTTCTTTGTCGAACAAAAGATCGACACCTCCGGCCAGACCGTTGTTCAACACGGTCATCACGACCACGCCGGCAGCCAGAAAGCTGATGTAGTTCGGGGCTTGCGTCACCTGCGTGTCGGCGGCCCGCTGGAAGAGATTGCCGAAAAAAATCAGCCAGAACAGCATGGGTTGCACCAGCGTGAACAACATGCTGAACTTTTCGCGGCTCAGCCGCCGCACCCACCGCATGGTCAACGCACTGATTTCCTGCCAGTATTCCGTCATGATCGGTCCCCAAGTTCGCTCGGGCGGAGAAAGAAACGGCCTGCCTTACGGACCTCTGACGACAAGCGACTTCCCATGATTACTCGACCGGTTGCTCCGCCGTATCGGTGATGCGCCGTCCGGTGTGGGCGATGAAGACGTCGTCCAGGCGCGGGCGATGGTATTCGATGAATTCGATGCCGCAGCCGAGCCGATTGGCCGTCTCCAGGATGATCGGCAACGCCTTCTCGGGGGATTCGACCCGGATGTCGAGCCCGTTTCCGGTAGCCCGCACCGTTTTGATCGTCGGTTGGCCGGCGAGCGCCGACTCCAGTCCGGGAATCCGGTCCGTTTCTTTGATCGTCAGCGAAACGATGTCGCCGCCCAGCGCCACCTTGAGTTCCGTAGGACTGCCCAGCGCCTTGATGCGGCCGCCGTCGATGATGGCGAGTCGATCGCAAAGCTGGTCCGCTTCGTCCAGGTAATTCGTCGTCATCACGACCGTCAGGCCCCGCGCCTTGAGCATCCGCACGTACTCCCAGATCCGGAGGCGGCTCTGCACGTCGAGACCGAGCGTCGGTTCGTCGAGAAACAGGACTTTGGGATCGGGGAGCAGACCGCAGGCGATATCGAGCTTGCGCTTCATGCCGCCGGAATAGGTCTTAGCCGGTCGATCCGCGTGCGCTTCCAGATCGACGAGCTTCAGCAATTCATTGATTCGCTGGGCGGCTTCTTCCTTGGTCAGGTGATAGAGGGCGCTCAACAGTTGAAGATGTTCTCGTCCGGTCAGAAACCGGTCGATCGCGCGTTCTTGGGGGACGTAGCCGATCAGCCTCCGCACTGTGTCCGCTTCGCGCACCGTGTCATGGCCGAAAATGGACGCGGTGCCGGAGGTCGGATGCAGTAGGGTAATCAGCGTGCGGAGCGTCGTACTCTTCCCCGCGCCGTTCGGCCCCAACAGGCCGAAAATCTCTCCCGCGTACACGTGAAATGACAGGTCGGACACGGCTTGGTGTGTGCCGTAGGCTTTGGACAGCCTGTTGACCTCGATCGCAACGGCCCGTTCCATTTATTCCCAGCCCTTTGACCCGTGCCGATCATGCAGCATGAATTGAATGAGATCGTTCAGGCGACGGACTCGCTGGAGCAGCCCGTCCGCCTCGAGCAAAAATTGCTTCTCCAGCGGCGTGCATTCCAAATGGGTGGAGAGCGTATTGACGAGAATTTCGTCGCTGACTTCGGTGCGGAAGAGTCTTTGCCAGGTAGCGCCGTCTTCTCTGGTTTGAAGGAATCGCTCGAACATGTCCATCAACGCATGGCGA
>JAIWOH010000216.1 GCA_020216985.1 Nitrospira sp. | reverse complement strand
ACATCGCAAACCACCCAATCTTCCACGGCCGCGAATCATACCACTGCGAAATGTCATACCCCCGCTCTGCCGCCATAATGAATCCCTCCTTCCAGAAAAATAACATGTCTCCGCATTGTGATTTCACTTGTGACCGTTACGACCGGCCCGGCGCCTTCCGACCTCCCCACCGCTTCGACTTCGAGATCTCATACCCGATCAACGCAAGGAGAAGGAGAATCATAAGAGGGCCCACCGCCTTTTGTGAGATCTTCCCGTAATCCGCTTGCTGCACCCGCAGCAGATACGACGAATGGCTGAATCCCTCCGGCATGATGACAAACGTGTACACCCCCTTGCTCAAATTTGCCTCTCCTCGAAGCACGCCATCCGGATGAGTGGCCGGAGGCCAATAGGCCACCGTCTGTTCCTCCGATGATCCGTCGGTGCCCCTGACCACGCGAACCCCCACCGGCAAGGTGCGCAACACCGGATCCACCAGATCGAGCACCAAGAATGTATCACCTTCGCCGGGAATCTCCGTACAGTATTGAGCCTTGGCCTCATTCTGGGGCTGATACGCATTAAAATGGACCAGGTTGCCGCCCACCCGTCGCACGCAGATATCGTCTTCCAACGCTACATTACCATGGGCTGCTGCGATGCTCGGGGAGAGCGCGGCCACGAGAACAAATACGACCGAGAATACGACCATGTCTCCTACCTCCCCGCGGTGAAGACTTGTGAAGGCCCTCTCCTTACTCCCTCCAAAAGACGCCGGGAACCCCCTCTCTCCTCGTTCTTTCTTATCATTCAACTCGATAAACCCTATTTCGTCAAGGCCAGCCATGACAAAAAACTCGGACTATGCACGCCCTGACCGTATTCGGCCGATAGTCATGACCAATGGTCATGAAATGACGAACCGAGGCCGATACACCGGGGTAAGCAGGGCGGCTATTCGGTGCTGACCGCGGACGCTCTACTACTGAATGGTGACGTTCGGTGTTTCGTCCAGCCAGACATCCCCTTCGGATGAGGACTCAACCGCGCTGTTGAGCGATTTGAAGTCGAACAGGCGGGGATCCATGAGGAGAGACGGCGCAACATTGGTCAGGGCGGCGGCAATACTGTCGGAGCAGCCAGGCGAGTCCTGCTCCCACTGGCGGAGCCATGCCTTCACCTTCTTTCGCTTCATGTCCTCCTGTGACCCGCACAGGTCACAGGGAATGATCGGGAAATTTCGGAGCTCCGCATACCGAGCCAAATCCGATTCCTTCACGAACGCCAGCGGACGGATCACGAGATGCCGTCCATCTTTCGAGCGCAGTTTGGGGGGCATGGCTTTGAGCTTGCCGGTGTAGAACAGATTCAAGAACAACGTTTCGATAATATCATCGCGATGATGGCCCAGCGCGATCTTGGTGGCGCCGAGTTCCGTCGCTATGCGATAGAGATGACCTCGCCGCAACCGGGAACAGAGCGAACAGGTCGTCTGCCCCTCCGGAATGAGCCGTTTCACGATCGAGTAGGTGTCACGCGATTCAATATGATAGGGGACGCCCAAACCGGTCAGATACTCGGGCAGGATATGAGCCGGGAAGCCCGGCTGTTTTTGGTCGAGATTGACGGCAACGAGATCGAACCGCACCGGCGCGCGACGTTGCAACACGAGCAAGATATCGAGCAACCCGTAACTGTCTTTCCCGCCGGACAAACACACCATCACCTTGTCGCCGTCCTCGATTAAGCGATAATCGGCGATGGCCTGTCCCACCAGTCGGCACAGACGCGTCCGGATCTTCTCCGTCTCGTCGTCTAACTTTCGGCTATCGCCATGTGAGGAACACGGCGCTGGTACACGAGCTCGCATGGGCGCGATTGTACCTGCGCCGATGGTCTGCTGTCGATGACGGCCGGCTTCCCCGTCGGCGGCTCCTACAGAGAACCGCCAGAGAACCGCCGCCCGCTTGAGTGAGAACGAACGTCGCAGTATCCTCACACGTACCATTTGGACGAAAGGGTTCAAGGAACGATGACACCTGCTGAAGCCGCGGCCGCTCTTCTCCGGACGATGCCGTCGCCTCTAACAAGGACGCAGCTCGACGAGTACGGTATTTCCGCGTCCGAGGCCGACCTCTCTTTGATCTCGCGGGAAATTCTGTCATTGAACCTCTATTGGATTCTGGCCGCCATCGACGCCCACATCCCTCCCGGCTATCGCACCGCGATTCGTGAGATGCTGTTGCGCTCAATCAAGGCGACTTGGTGGGACAAGGGTTTCATAGGAAGCGGCACCTGGGAGGACTATCTCCAAGAATTGGAAGAGCGACGCGCCCGATACGGGTATTTAGTCGATTATGAGGGCATGAGCCACATGGCCGTGAGCGCTGAAACGGCTTCGTTGATTGAGGATCACGGGTTCCTCTCGTCTGAGGAAGACCGCAACAAATTGCTGGTCCTTTTAATCGACTACGCGCCGGCTGCGCACTACGGCAAATTGCTGGAAGAGGCGGGGTAACGATCTCGCAATGCTCCGCTCGAACGCCGTTCTCGGCAATCAGGAACCGAGCCCGGTTTCGAGGGATAGTTCTGGACTCCTAGTCAAGCTCGTGACACGAGAGACCGGGGCGTGGGACAAGGGGCGGAAGTGTGGGCTGACGATCGATCCGCCACGAGGAGCTTGCGCCCCTACAAATATCGATGTGCAAGCACCTTCCCGTTGCCGTCGAGCTCGTAGAGCAGCGGAGCGCCGGTGGGAATATTCAATTCCAACACCTGCTCTTTCGATAACCCCTCCAGCTCCATGACCAATGCGCGAAGGCTGTTGCCATGGGCAGCAATCAGAATCGTCTCTCCCTTGAGCAGATAGGGCTTGATCGCCGTTTCGTAATAGGGGAGGACCCGCTCGGCGGTATCTTTCAGGCTTTCTCCGCCCGGCGGCCTCACGTCATAACTTCTCCGCCACAATTTGACTTGCGCCTCCCCGTATTTCTGCGCGGTTTCCGCTTTATTGAGCCCCTGAAGTTCCCCGTACATTCGTTCATTCAGAGCCTGATTCCTCTCAACGGGAATGTGCGTTTGCCCGATGGTCTCCAAGACAAGACGCAACGTGTCGTTGGCGCGGCTCAGCATGGAGGTAAACGCGCGATCGAACGTGAACCCTTGTAGTTTCTTGCCGGCCTGTTTCGCCTCCTCAACACCCCGCGGCGACAGAGGGACGTCCACCCACCCGGTAAAACGATTCTCCAGATTCCATTGGGACTCACCGTGTCGAAGCAAAACCAGCCGAGCCATCATACACCCCTCCTCGCTCATCACCACTCTAGCTGCCGATTAAGAAGTTAAGAAGACCCTAACATCAACGTCCCATTCTTCTCCCATGCAGTGGGCGACGATTCGGGGCGCGAGAACGAACCAACTATCACGAGCGACCTTTGACTTGCCTTCACCCTCGTGAACTCGACTTGCTTAGCCGGCCGGCCGTCACGATCCGGAACCCCTTCTTGCGCCATCTTGGCAAGGGAGATAAAAAAGAGGATGTACAATGCAACGCCGACCCAGATGACGTAGGGCTGTACTCCACCGGCTTCCTTGAGGGCCGCTTCACGATCAGCCGGGCTCAGCCCCCCGATTTTCTTAATCCTTTCAATGTGCTCTTTGCAATGCCAATAGTACAGATAGTTTCCCGTCACGCCGGCCATGATCCCCCAGACAAGACCGGCGCTCATATCGCCCGTGAGGTAGGCGGACACCATGGGACCCACGGCATAGACGAACGCATGGAGATACATCTTTCGGTAGAGAAACCAGAGAAACGAAATATAGAGGAACGCGGGCCAGTTCCAAGAAAGTGCGAATCTCGGTCCTCCACTCGATGCGAACTTCTTGAACGTTTCAAGGTAGCGATCGGCATTGGGACCGATGAACAGCCGCCAAAGCGCCTCCTCGTCCTGACTTGACGCGGCGGCAGATTGATCGACCGACACCGTCTCAGACCCGCCGGACTCATCGAGAGGGGTCCCGCATTGAGGGCAGAAATTGGCTTCTTCCGGACTTTGCCGACCGCAACGGCTGCAGGACTTCATCGCGGCGCAGCTTACCACACCTCCCGGAAGATCAAAAAGAAGGAAGGTTTGACCGCAAACCGATTCGCGGATCATCTCCGGTCATCCCGCTTGGGGTCCTTCTCTGCCTTCGCCTTATTGCTTTCACGCCGGCCCTGTGCTAGCTTCCGTTTCTTTCCACGCACAGGATGTCGTTGACTATGCTGACTGAAGAACTGAAAGAAGCCGCAGCCAAATATCTGATGCAAACGTATACCCGCCAACCCATCTCGATCGCTCGAGGGAAGGGCGCAAAAGTGTACGATTTGGAAGGCCGGGAGTACCTCGACTTCGTCGGAGGAATCGCGGTCAACGTCCTCGGTCATACGCATCCGGACCTCGTCCATGCGCTCCACCGACAAGCCATGCAACTGATCCATGTCTCCAATCTCTACTACACGGAACCGCAGGTCCACCTGGCAAAAACGCTGGTCGAACATTCCTTCGCCGACCGCGTGTTCTTCTGCAACAGCGGGGCGGAGGCCAACGAAGCCGCCATCAAATTGGCCCGGCGCTACGCGCACCAGAAGTACGGCGCGGACCGATTCGAAGTCATCACTATGTACAATTCGTTTCACGGCAGAACGTTGGCGACCATTACGGCGACCGGACAGGACAAGGTCCAGAAGGGATTTGAGCCGCTGATGCCGGGATTCCGATATGTTCCCTTCAACGATTTCTCGGCGATCGAGGCCGCAGCCGGCAAGCAAACCGCCGCCGTCATGCTGGAACCGATCCAAGGAGAAGGAGGCGTGCACGTCGCCGATCGAGCCTACCTGCGTGAACTCCGCGAGTTCTGCACGAAACACGATATCCTGCTCGTTTTCGATGAAGTGCAAACGGGCATGGGCCGCACCGGAACGCTCTTCGCATACCAACAGATGGGTGTGGAGCCCGACATCATGACCTTGGCCAAGGGATTGGGCGGCGGGGTGCCGATCGGAGCGTGTCTGGCGACAGAATCGGTCGCATCGGCCTTTACCCCCGGCTCCCACGCCTCGACCTTCGGGGGAAACCCGTTGGCGTGCGCCGCAGGGCTGACCGTTCTTCGAACCCTGATCGAGGGATCCGTTTTGGATCACGCTAAACGAATGGGCGACTATTTGGCGAAAGGACTGGCGGAGTGCAAGGATCGCCATCGAATCGTGCGGGAAGTCCGGGGACTCGGCCTTTTGCAAGGCATGGAACTGGACGCCGACGCCAAGGCGATCGTCACGGATTGCCTCAACCGAGGTGTGCTGGTCAACGCAACCGGCGAACGGGTCCTGCGATTCGTTCCGCCGTTGATCATCACGGAACGGGACATCGACAAATTGATTGAGACCTTGACCGCGGTCTTCAACCGTCGAATCACCGACGAACGAGCCGTCCATCACTAAAAATACGTGCGACACATGGCACGAGGGACACCAGAGCCGCGCCGCGTGCCCGCCTACGCCAAGGATCTTTTGGACGTAGGGGCCTTGGCTTGCCGACAAATCGACGACTTGTTGCGTTTGGCCGGCTTGTTGAAGACCAAACAACGAAAGGGAATCCCCCACCGCCTGCTGTCCGGAAAGACCCTCGGGCTGCTCTTTCAAAAACCCTCGACCCGCACCAGGGTGTCGTTTGAATCAGGAATGACCCAACTGGGAGGCCATGCCCTGGTCTTGCCCACCGGCGACAGTCAACTCTCGCGTGGAGAAAGCATCGCCGATACGGCGCGGGTGTTGTCCCGTTATTTGGACGGCATTGTGATCCGCACGTTCGATCACGCCATCGTGCAGGAATGGGCCGCGGCCTCGTCCATGTCCGTCATCAACGGGCTGACCGACCATAGCCATCCCTGTCAAGCGCTGTCCGACCTGCTGACGATTCAAGAATGCAAGGGCCGGCTTAAGGGATTGACCTTGGCCTACGTGGGTGACGGCAATAACGTGGCGAACTCGCTCATCGAAGCGGGAGCCAAAATGGGCATGCGAGTCGTCGCCGGTTGTCCGTCCGGCTATCAACCGGACCAGCTGGTGATCGAACGGGCTCGAGTCGAGGCCGAAACCACCGGGGCCGTCATCGAAGTGATCGAAGATCCCCTGGCAGCGGTCAAAGAAGCCGACGTCCTTTATACCGACGTCTGGATCAGCATGGGCCGCGAACGGGAACAGGCCAAGCGGCTCAAGGCCTTGGCTCCCTATCGGCTGGATGCTCGATTGTTGCGGCGGGCCAAACCCGACGCCATCGTCATGCACTGCCTGCCGGCCCATCGAGGCGAAGAGATCACGGCCGACGTGCTCGACGGCCCCCAATCGGTCGTCATCGATCAAGCGGAAAACCGCCTGCATATGCAGAAGGCGATTTTAGTCCGGCTGCTCGCCGGACGGAAAGGCACATAGTTGGGACCACAGATGAAACGCACATCGATTCGCAAGATCGTTCTCGCTTATTCGGGAGGACTTGACACCTCCGTTATTCTGAAATGGCTGCAAGAAACGTATCACGCCGAAGTGATCGCCTTTTGCGCCGATCTCGGCCAAGGAGAAGATTTGCAGGGCATTGCGGCCAAGGCTCGGAAGCTCGGCGTCAAGAAAGTCTACGTCGAGGACCTGCGGGAGACCTTCGTCAACGATTACGTCTTCCCGATGTTGCGCGGCAACGCGCTGTACGAGGGGTGCTATCTCTTAGGCACCTCCATCGCCCGCCCGCTGATCGCGCGCCGGCAAGTCGAAATCGCCCTCAAAGAGGGGGCCGACGCCGTGGCGCACGGAGCGACCGGCAAGGGGAACGACCAGGTGCGGTTCGAACTGACCTACACGGCGCTGGCGCCGGACCTCAAGATCATCGCGCCCTGGCGTGAATGGACCATGCGATCCCGCCGCGAACTGATCGAGTACGCCGAGCAGCGTGACATTCCGGTGACGGCCACCAAGGCCAAACCCTACAGCATGGACATGAATCTCTTTCACGTGAGTTACGAGGGCGGCATTCTTGAAGATCCGTGGCAGCCGCCGCCGCCCGACATTTTTCAGATGACGGTCTCGCCGGAGGACGCGCCGGACAAGCCGCTGGAAATCGAGATCGATTACGCGGCGGGCAACCCCGTAGCCGTCGACGGCAAAAAAATGAGCCCGGCGAAACTCCTGGCCCACCTCAACAAGCTGGGCGGCGCTCACGGCATCGGCCGCGTCGATTTGGTGGAAAACCGCTACGTCGGCATGAAGTCCCGCGGCGTCTATGAAACGCCGGGGGGGACGATTCTGCACGTCGCCCATCGGGGGCTGGAGTCGCTCACGATGGATCGGGAGGTGCTTCATTTCCGGGACGGTTTGATCCCGCGTTACGCCGCCCTCATCTACAACGGCTATTGGTTCAGCCCCGAACGTGACCTGTTGCAGGCGGCCATCGATCACGCCCAACAGGACGTGAGCGGCACGGCCCGCGTCAAACTCTACAAGGGAAGTTGCACGCTGGTCGGCCGCAAATCGAAACGGTCGCTGTATCGGTTGGACATCGCCACCTTTGAAGAAGACGACGTCTATAACCAAAAGGACGCCGAAGGTTTTATCCGCTTGAACGGTCTGCGGTTGAAGATTCGCGCGCAGCGCCGGAAAGGCTCGGGCTGATGGCGAAAAGACTGCGTCAAGCCGAAACCGTGACCGGATCCGGCAAGGCCTGGGCGGGGCGATTCCGCGAGCGAACGCACCCCCTGGTCGAATCTTTTACCGCCTCATTGGCGACGGATCGGCGACTGTACGCGCACGACATTCAAGGCAGCATCGCCCACTGCAAAACGCTCCAAAAAGCCGGCGTCCTGTCGGCTCAGGAGACCCACACCATCGTGCGGGGGCTTGAGTCGGTCAAACAAGAGCTGGACCAGGGTCGATTCAGATTCACCCCTCAAGACGAAGACATTCACATGGCGATCGAGCGGCGCCTGACCGAACTTATCGGACCGTTGGGAGGCAAGCTGCACACAGGACGGAGCAGAAATGACCAGGTGGCGTTGGACATCCGGCTCTACCTGCGGGAGCAACTTGATAAACTCATCGAGCAATGTGCGGAGTTCCAACGAGCCTTGGTTGTCAAGGCCAAGGCCAACGTCGCGGTCCCGATGCCAGGCTACACGCATCTGCAACGGGCGCAGCCGGTTCTCTTTGCCCATCACCTCCTCGCCTATGTCGAGATGATCGAGCGAGACAAGGGGCGGTTGCGCGACGCCAGAACAAGGCTCGACGTGATGCCGCTGGGGTCCGGCGCCTTAGCCGGCACCAACTATCCGGTCGATCGATCCTATACGGCCAAGCTCCTGGGGTTTCCGGCCGTGACCGCCAACAGCCTGGACGCCGTCTCCGATCGCGACTTCGCCATCGAGGTGGCGTCGGCGTTGTCGATCATGATGATGCACCTGTCCCGTCTCAGCGAAGAACTGGTCATCTGGGCATCGCAGGAGTTTCAGTTCGTGGATCTGCCGGACGCCTTTTGCACCGGCAGCAGCATGATGCCTCAGAAGAAAAACCCCGACGTACCGGAGCTCGTGCGGGGAAAAACCGGCCGTGTCTACGGCCACCTGATCAATCTGCTCGTGATGCTGAAGGCCCTCCCCTTGAGCTATAATCGCGACCTGCAAGAGGACAAGCCGGCGCTGTTCGACGCGGTGGAGACCGCCGCATCGTGTCTTCGGGTCATGACGGAACTGATGGGCCGCCTGAGCGTGAACCGTGGGGCAATGGAGAAGGCCGTTTGCTCCAGCGGCCTCCTGGCGACGGAGCTGGCCGACTACTTGGTGGAACGGGGAGTCCCGTTCCGGGAGGCTCATGAGATTACGGGACGCATCGTCTTGTCCGCACTGGAACAAGGACGGGAGTTGACGGACTTTTCGCTTGAGGAGTTGCGGACATTCTCCGATCGGATTGATGACCGAGTGTTTTCTTATTTGACCGTCCTCTCGGCGATCGACCGAAAGCGGCAGATCGGAGGAACGGCTCGTCAGCAGGTGAACCGGCGGCTGAAAGAACTTGAGCGGTTGCTGCGATGAAACGGGCTCCTCTTGTCGTCATGGCGGCGATGCTTCACGCTTGCGGCGTGGTGGGCGCGCCGGTCGCCCCGGAAACGATCGGGGTCGCCCCAGTGATTGAACGCCAGAAGCTGAAACAGGAATCGTCCCGGATCCAAGAGACGGAAGAACGTTCAACCCTCGATGCTAACGAGCCAGACCCGGTACCCCAGGCGCAGGATGAAGAGCTGCTGCCGTTGCGGCCGGTCGGAACGAGGTAAGAAACGAGCACGGCGTCACAGGCAACACGCTTTACGATCGAAGGATTGAACATATGAATTTTTTCGAGTACCGCGAGGGCGAACTCTATTGCGAGGACGTTCCCATCAGCCGAATCGCCAAGGAAGTGGGCACGCCCTGCTACATCTACAGTCACGCGACGTTGGTTCGTCATATTCGAGCCTATGACCAAGCCTTCTCAAACATTCCCCACCTCATCGCCTTCGCAATGAAAGCCAACTCCAACCTCGCCATTTTGCGGCTGATGGCCAGGGAAGGGAGCGGAGCGGACATCGTGTCCGGAGGCGAGCTGTTCAGGGCGTTGAAAGCCGGCATCCCCCCTTCAAAAATCGTGTTCGCCGGCGTGGGCAAGTCGCCGGACGAAATACGGGAGGCGCTGAAGGCCGACATTCTGATGTTCAACGTCGAGTCACCGGCGGAAATCCGCGCGATCAACGACGTCGCAGCCTCGATAGGCAAGCCCGCCCGCATTGCGTTGCGAATCAATCCGGACGTCGATCCCAAGACCCACCCCTATATCTCGACAGGGATGAAAAAAAGCAAATTCGGCATCGCCGCGGACCGCGCGCTGGAGGAATACAGAGCGGCGGCGTCCCTGAGCCACATCGACGTCTGCGGGGTTCACGCCCATATCGGATCGCAGTTGACGGACGTCACGCCGTTCGTCGATTCGCTGAAGAAAGTCGTGGCGCTGCTTGAAACGCTGAAGAACCAAGGCATCGACATTCGCTACCTGAACATCGGCGGCGGGCTCGGCATCACCTACGCCGAAGAAAAGCCGCCGCTGCCACACGAGCTGGCTGACGCCGTTTCTCCGCTCGTCAAGAATTTGGGAGTGACGTTGGTGATGGAACCGGGCCGCGTCATCGTCGGCAACGCCGGCGTGCTGGTCACGACGGTCTTATACGAAAAAACCGGCGAGACGAAACACTTCGCGATCGTTGACGCCGCCATGAACGATTTGATTCGCCCCAGTCTGTACGGCGCGTATCACGAAATCCGTCCGGTCAATCGGCAAGCAGGCCTTCGGACGAAACAATTGATGGACGTCGTCGGCCCGGTGTGTGAATCGGGTGACTTTTTGGCCAAAGACCGAATGTTGGCATCGGTGAAGCCGGGAGAATTACTGGCCGTCATGAGCGCGGGAGCCTACGGGTTCGTGATGGCGTCGAATTACAATTCGCGTCCCCGCGCACCGGAGGTGCTCGTCAAGGGAGCGGACTTTCACGTCATCCGGGCCCGCGAAACGTACGACGACTTGATCAAGGGCGAAACCATTCCGGACTTTTTGCAATAAGAGGCGCCGCTATGTTTACCGGCTCGCTGATCGCCATCGTGACTCCTTTTCGAAACGGACGGATCGACGAACGAGCCTTGGCCGAATTGATCGAGTGGCAAATCGCCAAGGGAACCAATGGCATCGTCCCCTGCGGCACCACCGGGGAATCGGCCACCCTGTCCCATGAGGAGCATCATCGGGTCATCCAATTGACGGTGGAGGTGGTCAACCGGCGCGTGCCGGTCATCGCGGGAACGGGATCGAACAGCACCGAAGAAGCCGTTGCGTTGACCAAACACGCCAAACAGGCCGGCGCGGACGGGGCGCTATTGATCACCCCCTATTACAATAAACCGACCCAGGAAGGACTCTATCGGCACTATAAAGCCGTGGCTGAGGCCGTAGATCTTCCGTTGGTGTTGTACAACATTCCCGGACGGACCGGCGTCAACATGCTGCCGTCCACCATCGCCAGACTTTCGGCCATCGATACCATTGTGGGGGTGAAAGAAGGAAGCGGCTCGGTTCAACAGGCATCCGACATCGTCCAGATGTGCGGCGATCGAATCACCGTCCTCGCCGGCGATGATTCCTTGACGCTCCCCATGATGGCCGTTGGAGCCAAAGGCGTGATCACCGTCACAGCCAACATTGTGCCGACCGAAATGGCTCAATTGGTCAGCACCTTTGCTGAAGGAAAGATCGTCGAAGCCAGACGCCTTCATTTTGCCCTTTCTCCATTGTTTTCCGCCCTGTTCCTGGAGACCAATCCGATTCCGGTCAAGGAAGCGCTTGGGATGATGGGCAGGATCGACCCCGAGCTGCGGCTGCCGTTGTGTCCCATGGGGCAAGAGACGCGAGACAAGCTCCGTCACGTGTTGAAAGGCATGAACCTGATCTGAGCCGCAAGGGATAAAGAAAATGGACAGGAGAGAAAGGGGACAAAACCGGTCATGATCGGAGTCGTCGTTATCGGCGCGGCCGGACGGATGGGCTGCCGACTGGTCTCGCTGATGAAAGACTCCACAACCCTGACGTTGGCCGGGGCCCTGGAGGCCCAGGGACACAGCGCCTTAGGAAGGGACGCAGGGGAAGTTTCCGGCTCCGGCCATGCCGGTATACCCATCACGGACGACTTATCTGCACTCCTGGAGCGAGGCGAGGTCATCATCGATTTTTCGGCTCCCGACGCGACGATCGCACATCTGCGGATCGCCGCCCGCCATCGGCGGGCGATGGTCATCGGAACGACGGGGTTCTCCGCTTCCCAATTGGATGAACTTCGATCCTTGACAAACCTGATTCCCTGCGTGTGTTCCCCTAATATGAGCGTCGGGATCAACCTGATTTGCAAGGTCATCGGTGAAATGGCCAAAACTCTCGGCGACGACTATGACATCGAGGTGATCGAAGCCCATCACCGTCTGAAGAAAGACGCGCCCAGCGGGACGGCTCTCAAAATCGCTGAGGTCCTTGCCACAGCGGTAAACCGGGACCTCAATCAAGTCGGCGTGTATGCTCGTAAGGGATTGATCGGAGAGCGATCAAAAAACGAAATCGGGATTCAGACCGTTCGCGCGGGCGACATCGTGGGAGACCACACCGTGCTGTTCGGCGGCATGGGAGAGCGCATTGAAATCACCCATCGTGCCAGCAGTCGTGACACGTTCGCCCGCGGGGCGTTGCGCGCGGCCGGTTGGGTCGTTCACCAGTCTCCAGGCCTCTACGACATGATGGACGTGCTTGGCATTCGTTGACCGGATCTTCGCCGAAAAGACTGCGCAAGAGTGCGCCCCTCTTACAGCTTGTCGCCCTCCAGGTCCTCGAATCCAGAAAT
This sequence comes from Nitrospira sp., assembly GCA_020216985.1. Classification (GTDB taxonomy): domain Bacteria; phylum Nitrospirota; class Nitrospiria; order Nitrospirales; family Nitrospiraceae; genus Nitrospira_D. Next base: position 2,664 of record JAIWOH010000216.1, on the reverse strand, counting down.
GTCGGTCCCGCCCGGCAAACAGCTTAATGCCGAGCCGTGATGGGACGAGGTTCCTGGTCCGCCGCTTTTCGACGACCACAATTCAAACAGGCAAACACCGTGATCGCCAACCCGGCGTCCAAATCCACCGCTCGTTCCGGTAACATTGTGCCGTGGCACTTGTCGCATGTTTTCATAATAGGTGCGAATGTACCACGTTCTTTTCCTAAAACATATCCTCCGGAAGTACTGGGTGAGCAACCAAAAATGCTCATGGCCGGCTGGCACAAATGGTCCATCCCTTCTGCGCCCCCTCATGCGCGCATGCTCACATTTTCGCGAGATTAGGAGACCGCCAACTCTTGACAGGCCTACACCCCTCCCATAACATTGTGGTCATGTGAGAGATAAACCACAATGTATAGATTGCTTCTCGTTTCCGTCCTTCTTATCATTCTTTACTTCCTCTTGCGGCAAATCTTTCGAGGGTTCAGACAATCAACCATCGACGACCGAGGGACGTCCGTCGATCAGGATCAGATGGTTCTTGACCCCGCCTGCCAAACGTTCATCCCGCGTCGGACCGCTTTGACTAAAACGATCGACGGGCAGGCCCACTATTTCTGCAGTAGCGAGTGCATGACCAGCTTTGAAAACCGACGGTCAGGTCACCCCGACTAGCACCCTGAATAACTGTAATCCGTGAGTTTGTCTTCTTTGTCGAACTTCAGCGTGATCTGACATTGATTAGGAGAGAAGTTAAAGAGCGGCGGGCCGGATTTGCCTCCGGCGATCCGATAGTATGTCCAAGTCTCCCCGCCGAAGAAACGCGCGGCTTTCCCGTCCGGGGCTCCCCAATTTTTTTCGAACCAGGCCTTGTCCTTTCCCTGAAGCTCGGCCGGCTTGAGCGACGCGTCCAAATAGGGGTTGCCTCCTCCACAGGCAACCAAGGTAAGACAACACATCAGCACGACACCGGCACCGCGCATCAGCGCCCCCATCAGCACAACAGAACCACTTCGTTCACGAGCCATACCGCAAGGCGAATATTAGCCCCAGCCCCCCGCCCTGTCAAACAGGATGTCGCCATTGCGTTGCGCCCGCATCGAGTTCTTCGTAGAATGGCCGAAGAAAAGAAGACGGTCATCGCCTCCGCAAGACCATTCACTATGAAAGGAGTCGGCCATGCTGTTTTTCCTCGACACCGCAAATGTAAAGGAAATCCATGAAGCAAACAGTCTGGGTGTGTTGGACGGCGTCACCACCAACCCGTCGCTCGTCGTCAAAGAAGGACGCAGTTTCAAAGAAATGCTTCAGGAAATCTGCGCCATCGTGAACGGCCCCATCAGCGCCGAAGTGGTCAGCGTGGAGGCGGACGCCATGGTGAAGGAAGGCAAAGAGCTGGCCAAGATTCATCCCAATATCGTCGTCAAATGTCCCCTCACCCCCGATGGCATCAAGGCGACAAAACGTCTGTCCGCGGAAGGGATTCGCGTCAACGTGACCCTCTGTTTCTCTCCCACACAGGCCATGTTGGCGGCCAAGGCGGGAGCCTGGTGCGTGTCGCCTTTTATCGGCCGCCTGGACGACGTCAGTTCCGACGGCATGGGGCTGATTCGTCAAATCGTGACCATCTACAAGAATTACGACTACAAGACCCTGGTGTTGGTGGCGAGCGTCCGCCATCCGCAGCACGTCGTCGAATCGGCCTTGGCGGGAGGTCATATCTGCACCATGCCCTACGGCGTATTTCAATCCCTGTTCAAACACCCGCTGACCGACGTCGGCTTGAAAAAATTCCTCGACGACTGGAAAGCCAAAGGGCAGCAATAGCGACCGAGCAGGAATCACGTCGAGGCCTCGAAGGCCTCAGCCCGTCGATCTTATTCGATGGCGTTTCGCGCCGTCCGAAAGACGGCGTGAAACATCGGGCGGGTGAGCTTCCCTGTGAACGTATTTTGCTGGCTTGGATGATAGGAGCCCAACAGCAGCACGCCCCACGGCAATTGATAGCTCGCGCCGTGCCGAAATCGCGGGAGGGGCGATGGGATGTCCAACCCCTCCAGTTTGCAAGCTTTCAGATATTGATCAAACGCGAGTTTCCCCAGCGTCACCACAACACGGACGTTTCGAAGGAGCCGAATTTCCTCTCGCAAGAACCGGCGGCACCGCTCGATTTCATCGGGCGCCGGTTTATTCCCCGGCGGCGCGCACCGCACCGTCGCGCCGACATAACAATCCGTCAACACGAGGCCGTCATTCCGATGGATCGAAGACGCCTGGTTGGCGAACCCATAGCGATGCAGGGCTTCATACAGCCAATCCCCGCTTCGATCGCCGGTGAAGATTCGCCCCGTTCGATTTCCGCCGTGGGCGGCCGGGGCCAGCCCCAACACGTAGAGGCGCGCCCCCTCGTCGCCGAAGCCGGGCACAGGCCGTCCCCAATAGTCCCATCTCATGAATTGCCGCCGCTTGGCTTCGGCGACGCTCCGACGATAGGCCACTAATCTCGGACAGTCCGAACACTCGATGATGGCGTTGTTCAGCGTGATCAAGGCGCTCACGATGAAGACCGAGTGTAGCATGAACAAGAAATTCATTCCGCTTGCCGACGCCCGACCACCTTGCTAGCATCGTTCGTCGTGGTCTGATCGTGATCTGTTAGTTCCCCAAACACCGAACGGA